>CANHCW010000118.1 GCA_947459165.1 Flavobacteriales bacterium | reverse complement strand
TCGGGTTCTTCGGGACGCCGCCGTTGATATTTTTTTAGTTTTTGAATGAAATTAAAACAGATTTATTGCCTGTTTGCCGGATTCTTTGCTCTCGGTGCAGGCGCACAAAATGAATTTGATGCCTTGCGCTACAGCACGATTGGTGCAGGTGGAACAGCAAGAAGTTTGGGGATGGCCGGTTCGTTTTCTGCCATTGGTCCGGACGCCTCTGCCCTCTTTATCAACCCCGCTTGTATTGGATCATTCAGGCGCAGTGAGTTTAACTTTGGTTTTCAATTTCAGAACACCGCCAACAATGCAACTTATTTGGGCTCGGAGATTCGGGACAGCAGGTTGAACTTCAACATACCATCCTTCAACTTGGTGGGAGCCAGCATCAAATACGATGCCTCAGGCAAGCCTAAAAAGACCGGTTTGGCGGCTATTTGTTATGGATTTGGGGTGAACAGGCTGGCCACATTCAATGGTCGCATTTCTTTTGATGCGTTGAATAAACAATCTTCAGTCTCCGATTTCCTTGCAGAACAGGCCACCAATGAAAATGTTGGTCCTATGGATTTGTATTTTGGAGGGCTGGCCCGAATTGCTTACGACGCGGGAGCTATCGACAATATTTTGGGCACCAATTCCTATGTATCCAACTACACCGATAGCGTTCGCAATTGCAATCAAAGTGGTGAGGTATTGAGTTCGGGTGCTATATATGAAAATCAATTTACCGGAGGACTCAATTTTTCGAACCGTTTTTATGTGGGCTTGGGTTTATTCTATTCCGGTTTGCGTTATTCCGAAAACCTCAGCATTCTGGAAGAAGATTTAAGGCCTAACAGCGGAGATATGAAAACGCTGGACTATCAGTTTAAATTTAGTGACAGAGGCAGGTCGGTGGGGGCTCGGTTTGGATTGCTGGTGAAGGTCACCGATCAAATGCGGTTGTCGGCATCGGTTCATACCCCGCGCACATTTTCACTTACTTCCGAATACGGTTATTCTGTAGGTATCACAGCGGATCCGAATGCCATTTTTTCGCCACCGGCACCTCAATACAATGACCCGCTGAATTCTTATAAATATAAAGTTACCACACCGGCGCGATACAATATGGGAGTGGGTTTTGTGGTTTCGAAAATCATGCTCTTAAATGCCGAATTCGATTTTTACAATTACGGAAGTGCTCGTTTGAGTGCCGATGATGTTACGAGTTTTAATAAGGAGAACAGTGCCATTAGAAGGAACTATCGCAATGTTACCAATGCTCGGATTGGAGCAGAATTCAATTTTCCGAATCCGGACAACAAGGACCAAGCTTACAGGGTAAGAATGGGCTTTTCAAGCCAGCCGTCTGCCTTTGGAACCCGGGTTTCCGGACTTGATCCCATCCTTAAAAAAGGCAATAACACCCTTGCCTGTGGTTTTGGTTTTCGCGACAAAGATTATTACCTGGATATATCCTTATCTCACAACATGGCTTCAGGTTACTTTGCGCCCTATGTTACCGGCAGTCCGCTTTTTCCTGCTTCAAGTATTACCAACCGCCGAAACAGAACCATACTTTCTTTTACTCTAGGGTTAAACCTGAACTAATCATTTGGTTTTGTAAATCACTTCATTATCTTCGTGCTTTAACATGGCAGATCCTGTCGTCATTTTTTCGCTGCTGAATGTGCAAGGCAATGCAGCGACTTCCTCCGGCAACTGGTTGATTGTTATCGTTTGTTTGCTTACCTGTGGGTTTTTTGCGGGAATGGAAATAGCCTTTTTGTCGGCCAACAAACTGCGCATTGAACTGAGAAGCAAACAAGGGCATTTTACGGCCAATTTGTTAAGCCGCTACCTGAAAAAGCCATCGGATTTTATCAGTACGGTGCTGGTAGCCAACAACCTGGCGCTGGTTATCTATGGTATTTACATGGGCGAAATTTTGGAAAGTGCACTGGGGAATAGCATTGAATCCAAGTTTTTGAAGTTTTTCATCATTACCATCGTCAGCACGGTGGTTGTGCTGATTACCGCAGAATTTTTGCCAAAGAGTTTGTTCCGAATCAATCCTGATAACATACTGTTTTCTTTGGCCTTGCCATTCCGGGTGGTGCATGTTTTGTTGTGGCCGGTTATCTATTTTGCCAAAAAGAGCAGTACAGTATTGCTCAGGGTGTTAACCCGCAGTCCTATTACCGAAAATATGGTAGTTTTTAGTAAGGTCGATCTCGATAATTACATCGTTTCGCTTGAAAACAGTGGGCAAGCCGAGAACAATGAACTTGATACAGAAGTGTTTAGAAATGCACTTGAATTCAGCGATGTGAGAGTGCGCGACTTTATGGTTCCCCGAACAGAGTTGGTGGCAGTTGATATTGAGGACAGCATTGAGGAACTCGGTAAATTGTTTATTGAAACTTCACTGAGCAAGATTTTAGTTTACCGCACCAACATAGACCACATCATTGGTTTTGTGCATCACAGTGAAATGTTTAGCAGACCCCGCCGTATACAGGATGCGCTGAAACCCGTTCTCATTGCCAATGAAGGTATGCAGGCCCACGATTTATTAAGGCAGTTTATCCAAAAACAGCGCAGTGTGGCTGTGGTGGTGGATGAATTCGGAGGAACGGCCGGCCTCGTAACCATTGAAGATGTTATTGAGGAGATTTTTGGTGAGATTGAGGATGAATTCGATACTGAACAACTAACTGAAAAGGAAATGGGCAGTGAACATTATTTGTTCTCAACTCGTTTGGAAGTGGATTACCTGAATGAGAAGTATGACCTCGAAATTCCCGAAGGCGAGTACAATACTTTAGGCGGTTATGTGATTTCAATCTGTGGCAAAATACCCAGGGTGCGTGAAAGCATCCGTTCAGGCAAACACGAATTTTTAGTCACCAAAGCCAATGGTGCAAGGGTTGAAGAGGTTGAAATGTACCTGAGAAATGAAGAGGTTTAGTCTTTTCTTGTTACTACTTGTTGCGATTAAAGTACAATCGCAGAGTTTAAAAATAATAGGAGAAACAGAGCTAAATGCATCGTTTCAGGCAGGCGCTAAAACAAGGATTGTAAACTTTTGGGCAACCTGGTGCAAACCTTGCGTAGAAGAAATGCCTTTGTTTTTTAAAGCTGACAGTCTATTGGGTGAAGAGGTAGAATTTGTTTTTGTGAGTTTCGATATGTTAAAAGATTCGGGAAGAGTAAACCGAAAGATAGCAGAATTAAAAATGCCCGGAACGCAATATCTGGTGAAAGTGAAAGATATGGATGCCCTAATAAATGGTGTTGATTCGCTGTGGGGTGGCGCATTGCCTGTGACCTGGAGAATAAAGGAGGGTTTGCGTATTGGTAAATATGAATCTTTCGAACAATTTGATGACCTCAGGGGTTTTATTGAAGACAACATTAAAAAAGAAGAATAAAATGAAAACGATTGTAATGGCCACTGCGGCGCTGATCACCATGTCTTTCTCAATGATGGCTCCTGCGGGGCTAAAACCCGGAGATGCAGCCACAGATTTCAAACTGATGAACATTGACAGTTCAATGATTGGTTTGAGTTCTTACAAACAGGCTTCAAAAGGTGCGATTGTGATATTCACATGCAATCATTGTCCTTTTTCCATTGCCTATGAAGACCGAATTATTGCTCTGCATGAAAAATATGCTGTAAAAGGATATCCGGTAATTGCTATCAATCCAAATGACGCTGTTCAATATCCCAGTGACGGATTCTCTGAAATGCAAGTGAGGGCCAAGGAGAAAGGCTTTAAATTTCCTTATCTGCACGATGAAACCCAGGCGGTAGCCAAGGCCTGGGGAGCAGAACGCACACCGCATGTATTCGTGGTGAAAAAGGAAAAGAAAAAGTGGATGGTGAAGTTTGTAGGCGCTATTGACAACAACACGGATGATGCCGCAGCAGCAGACAAAAAGTACACAGAAATGGCTGTTGATGCCCTGCTCGCAGGTAAAGAGCCTGAAATAAAATCAGTAAAGGCGATTGGCTGCGGAGTGAAGTGGAAAAAGGCGAAGTAACCGACGATTAATCCCCGTCGAGCAGGTTGCCCAATCCACCCAAAATTGAACCTTCTTCTTTTCTGCCTCCAGGACTTCCATAAGCCAAAATACGGCTGGCCAAACGGCTTACAGGCAGTGTTTGAAGCCATACTTTACCAGGTCCCTGAAGTTTGGCGAAGAATAGACCTTCACCGCCGAAAACAGCGTTTTTAATGCCTCTTACAAATTCAATATCGTAATCAATGTCTTTGGTGTAGGCAACAAGGCAACCTGTATCCACCCTGAGTTGTTCGCCGGGCTGAAGTGTCCTTTCCATAATGTAACCGCCCGCATGAACAAAAGCCATTCCATCTCCTTCCAGTTTTTGCATGATAAAGCCTTCACCACCGAATAATCCGGTGCCGAGTTTTCTTTGAAATTCGATTCCCACACTCACTCCTTTGGCAGCGCAGAGAAAAGCATCTTTCTGACAAATGAGTTTTCCTCCCAGTTCGTGCAAATCAAGGGGAATAATTTTACCTGCATAAGGGGCAGCGAAGCTAACGGATTGTTTGCCGCTACCATGGTTTGTAAAGGCAGTCATAAAAAGGCTTTCACCGGTCAGCAATCGTTTACCTGCGCTGAATAGCTTGCCCATAAAGCCACCGCCACCAGAGTTGGAACCATCGCCGAAAATGGTTTCCATTTTAATATCCTGATCCATAAACATGAAAGAGCCGCTTTCTGCTACCACGGTTTCCTGCGGATCCAGTTCAATTTGAACGCACTGCATCTCTTCGCCATGCAGTTTGTAATCAATTTCGTGATTGTTTTTCATAAAGAATTCGCAAAATAAATGATTTACCTATGATCATTAATTTAAAGTTGGACAAAAGAGGTCGGCTTTTCGATAATTTTTCAACCCGGCAAAAAGTGAAACTGTATTCGTCAAACAGAATCAAACTCCAAACTACTTATTCCACCTCTCCAACTTTGGAATGCTGCGGGTTGCAAGCCACGCAAAAAGGCGGTTCATACCATCCTTTCGCATTTCTCTCATACAAAATTTCTGCATTTTTTTAGCAGTATTTACATCAGCAGGGGTTAGAAACCGTCCGTTCGCATAGCACATAGAACAGTATTTAATACTCTTACTTCCGTCTTTCTCGGTGCCACCACCCTTTTTGTCCTTGGCCATGGGAAAACCGCAACTTTGGCAGAATTTATAGGTTTTTGGGGTTGCCATATAACAGGTAAAAATCTGCGTTTATTTTTCAAAAAGTGATGATTATAAACAGTGGAAAACATGCTTTTTGTAAATATCCTTTGAATTATTTAGCAGCAAACTCACAATGCGTGTTTGTTAAATGTCATTTTTAAAAGTTGAATTCATGTAAAGTCAATGTGAATTCGTTTTTGTCAATTTAATTTCTATTTTTGTTTATATGATTAGGTACATTGTTTTTTTCATTGCACCAGCGCTTCTTTTGCTTTTTTCATGCGGCAAAGAATACCCCTGTAAAGACAGGGAGCTGGCTCTGGCATTGGTGGGTTTCGACAGTACTGAATTGAAACAAATAAAAGTGGTTGCTTCTTTAAATAAAAAACCGATTGACAGTGGGGTTTTCAGAGATTCTCAACTATATTATTATGTTAAATATGATACAGCTTATTTTCCCGATTTTCGAAATTTAAAAGTGGCCTCTGAATCCGTTTTAAGCAAAAAATATGAGTGGGAAATAACAGTTTTGAAGACGGGCAAAAGCGTTTTAATTAGTAATATTCAGCACGAACAAAAGACCAAAAAGTGCGGTGGCATTTTTTCGTTGGATTGTTTTACTTGTTACAACCCAATTGTAAGTGTAAATGTAAATGGGATTTCACAAAAACCAGGTCAAATAGGTACTGTATACCTATACAAATAAATTAATCCAAATAAAATTTAATAGCAGATTCTCCTGATTTAGTTTTTATAGTCAATATATAATAACCCTGCAAATAATCGTTTAAATCCCATATAAAAATTGAATTGGTATCAGATTTAGCATTGTTGAATACTGACAGACTTTTTCCTGCCGAAGAATATAATTTCGCTTCAAGAATGTCAATTCTTTTTAGGTTGTGAATTGTCAATGTTTTAGCATTAACCGAATAGCGATAGGCTTCATTCAACAGTACGGATTTTTTTGTTGATGCGGGGCTTTCATATTCAAATGCGCCGATGTCAGGATTGCCATAATAAACCCTGTCATTGTTTGAGCAGGTATCGCTATATGTTTTTGTGGCGTACAACATGTGTCCCTTAACCAGTTTGTGAAAAAATTTTCCTTTGTCAACTGCGGGGGAGTTGGCCGTCAGCCGGTATTCGGAGTTGTTGCTGTTAACAAATTTAACATCACTGATGAAGTCGGTAATGTAGTTGTGCGATGAGTCAAGTGTAGTAGGCGTTCCCAAAATCAACCCACCCGTTTTGGCACCGGAAAGGATGTTGTTTTTAACTAGTAAAGTGTCGCACCCGGAAGCCGGAACTTGTATAAAACTTCCCTTGTCCTTTTTATTTACAAATGTGTTGTAACACACAAAAATATTGTGCGGTCCGGGATTGCTTAAACCCTCCAATCCATAAGCCAGCATATTGGAATTCGTAGAGTTCATGCCCTGTTCAATGATGTTGCCCATAATAATCGCTGTTCCGCCGTTGGGTATGTCTATATTTCTGCTGTCTATGCTGGAAATATTGGAAATGCGGTTGTATAAAATGAAGGTGTTGTTTGCCCTGCTTTTTAGTTCGTGGCCCTCTGCTATTGCGTCGTGCGACCAGTTATAGCGAAAAATAAAAGTATCGATATGATTTATATAAATGTTATGCTGATAACCGGGATTGGCGAAACTTCCGCCGTTGTAGAATTCGCAAAATTC
>CANHCW010000117.1 GCA_947459165.1 Flavobacteriales bacterium | reverse complement strand
CAGAACGATGGCCATAAGAATCGGCAATTTGATTACCTGCCCGAGCATGACCATCAGGTAATTTATTTTTCTGTTTTACCGGAAAGTTTATCCAATCGAAGGTTCATCAATTCAACGATGAAGGAGAAGGCCATGCCGAAATAAATGTAGCCTTTGTTGAAGTGCTGATCGAGACCTTCGGCAATGAGTGAAATACCAATCATTATCAGGAAGGAAAGGGCCAAAATTTTAATTGAGGGGTGTGCTGTTACAAAGTTGGCAATGGGGCTTGCGGCGAAAAGCATGACTCCCATGGAAATGACAACCGCCGCAATCATCACCCAAACCTGATTCGACATACCCACGGCTGTTATCACCGAATCAAGAGAAAAGACCACATTGAGTAACAGCATTTGAAAGTAAATGGCATACACACCCTTAAAAGAAGTTCTTTCTTCCTGTTCAGCCGCTATGCCTTTTAATTTCAGATGAATTTCGTGAACGCTTTGATAGAGCAGAAACAAGCCGCCTACGATGAGCATCATATCTTTTCCGGAAATTTCAATCTCCAGAACACGGAAAAGTGGTTTGCTTTGGCTGATTACCCAATTGATGCCCAGAAGCATGAGAATACGAATGACCATACCCAGCATCAATCCAATTGTGCGGCCTCTTTTTTCTTCTCCGGCCGGGAGGCGGGAGGCAAGGATGGACACAAAAATGATGTTGTCTATACCCAATACAACTTCAAGTACAGTCAGTGTTAATAAACCGGTTAGTGCCTGTGTGGTTAGAATGTCAGTCATTAGAAATTGATGCAAAAATACTGTCAATGGATTGTTTTGGTTCTATCCACATGGCTGGTGTCTGATTTTTAAACCAGGTAACCTGCCGTTTGGCGTAATTGCGTGTATGTTGTTTAATGAGGTTGATGCATTCCTCCTCATTCAATTCGCCTTCGAAATGTCTGAAAAATTCACTGTACCCCACCGTTTTCAAGCTTTCCAAATGTTTGTGCGGAAACAGTTCTCGGGCTTCTTTTTTTAAGCCTGCCTCAATCATTTGATCAACTCTTTCGTTAATTCTGGCGTAAAGCGCTTCTTTTTGGTGGTTAATACAAATGATATCCGTCGGGTATGGCAGTAATTTTTCTTGATTTTTTCTCAAATCAACCAGTTTTTTTCCAGGTGATTGCCATAGGAGTTCGAGGGTGCGTTTTAATCTAGCCGGGTTTTGCCTCATTTGGCTATTGACGGCTTCTGAATCGAGTTGTTCTATGGCCTGAATGAGTGCCGGTGTACCCTCATTTTCATAAATTCGGTTCACCTTTTGGCGAATTTCTATATCTACTTCGGGCAACTCATCGAATCCATGCAGCAGTGCTTTTAAGTACAATCCTGTGCCCCCGCAAACCACCACAGTTCCCTTCTCTTTCACAATACTATGAAGTATCAATCTGGCTATATTGGCAAAAGATCCGGCAGAAACAGGGGAGAAGATACTGAATTCAGCCACAAAATGATGCTTGACGGCATTGAGTTCTTCTCTTGTTGGCCTGGCCACGCCAATGTTCAGTTCCTGGTAAAGTTGCCTGCTGTCGCAGTTGATAATTTCAGTATTTAGTTTTTGGGCAATTTCAATGGACAATGCGGTTTTACCCGAGGCAGTAGGGCCGGCTACCACAATGACCTTGTTTTGCATCATTCATCAAGGTTCACGGCCTTCTTCAAATTCTGAAAATCCATCCATCCCGAATTCGTCATCTTCGGAATCATTGAATTCTTTAAGACCCAGATCGTCGTCATCATCGTCTTCGTCATCGGCCTCTACCAGTTCTTCCTCAGCACCTTCCATGATATTTTTACCTGCTTTTGCAGCCATGATTTTTGCGGCTAGTGCATCAAATTCATTGTCGTCGAGCATTTTGAACCTACTGTCTTCTCTTTGTCTGGGCGATTTTCCTTCTGACCTGAAAACCAATGGGTATTCTTTTTTGGGAGCCTCATCGTTAATGCTTTGTAACTCGCATTTGATGGTCCACATTGCCAGAAAATCGGTTACATAAATGAAGCGCTGATGGGGATCGTTGATATAATCGCGCAGGCGGGAGTCTTTCATCAGCGCCTTGGGTTCTGCTTTTTCATCTTCGGCATCGCCCATTTCCTGGAGTTCAATTTCAAACAGTTTGCGCCATTTGTCGTCGCTGATAAAAAAGGATGAAGGTTCCTTTTTGTCGAACCCGATGGATTCGTGAATAATGTTGTGAAAATCGAGAAAGCTGTGGGAGGGTTTTATGTCGATCCAGCGAACCACATCTTCCAGGTCATCAAACCATATTTTAAACCGATAAATCATCAGGGCAAAGTTAATGTTCAATATCTTTACAATAAAAGACAATTTGACCATTACATGGCAGGGTATTGCCTAATTTTGCCCACTTAATGAGGTTTCTGCTATTCATTTTATCGTTTGCTATAATTGGCGCATTAACTGCTCAAACCGGCGATATCAGGGGATTTGTTTATAATTCCGAAAATGGTGACCGCCTGGCAGGGGCGCAGGTCATTGTATCAACAACTACCCGGGGTTGCATTAGCGATGCAGACGGTTATTATACTGTTGCGAAACTGACACCTGGAAAATACATACTGGTGGCTATTATGAACGGATACGACACCACCTTTGCGGAAGTGACTGTTTTTTCCAGCGCCAACAGCAAAGCCGATTTTTATTTGAAGCGCATTGCCATGGAGGAGGTTAGGATTGAAGCAAAACGCAAAAAAGAAGGGGCCATTTTGGGCAATCCCATTGAGCCTAAGCAGATTTATAAAATTCCCACAGTGGGTGCCGAAGCCGATATTCTGCAATACATTCAGATTTTGCCGGGTGTTGTTTTCAGTGGCGATCAGGGCGGACAACTTTATATCAGAGGTGGTTCACCGATCATGAATAAGGTTACACTGGATGGAATGACCATTTACAATCCTTTTCACTCAATTGGTTTGTTTTCTGTATTTGAAACCGATTTGATTAAAAGTGCAGATGTACAATCAGCAGGTTTTGGAGCTCAGTACGGAGGGCGAATTAGCGCTGTAGTGGATATTAAAACCCGCGATGGAAACAAAAACAGGCTGACTGGCAAAGTTGGAGTTACCACTTTTACCAGTAAAATGTTGCTTGAAGGCCCTCTCAAACGATTCAAAAAGGGGAGCAGCAACAGTTCCTTTGTTTTGTCTTACCGAAACTCATACTTAAGGCAGAGCTCGAGGTTGTTATACCGCTATGCTAATCCTGATAAATTGCCTTATAATTTTGGTGATTTCTTTGCCAAATACAGCTTGAACAGCGCAAGCGGTGGATATGCAAATTTGTATGCCTTTCGCTTCAGCGATGATGTCAATTTTCCCAATACCACAAGGTACAATTGGGTTTCAAGTGGATTTGGAGGCAAATATTTGGTAGTGCCCGATCAGGCTAAAACTCGTCTTGATGGTTATTTTCTTTACAGCCGCTACGAAATTAAACAGCTGGAAAAAGATGCATTACCCCGTAAAAGCAGCATCGGTGGTTTCAATATAGGGATGAATTTCTCATACATTTTCAGAAAGGACCAGTTTAAATGGGGTTTGGAAATGAATGGTTTTCAAACTGATTTTGTGCTTTACAACAGCAACAAACGGTTAATTCAACAGCTTGAGAGCACAACGGAAATTAACACTTTTGCCAATTACAGGTTAAACCGAAAGAAACTGAATGCAGACATGGGTTTGCGATGGCAGTATTATGCATCTTTGGGAAATGCGAGTCTGGAACCACGCATTCAAGGAAGGTACACCATTTTCCCATGGCTTTCGTTCAAATTCGCAGCCGGTTTGTATAGTCAGAACCTGCTTTCCGCTATCAGCGACCGCGATGTGGTAAACTTATTTTATGGATTTCTGAGTGGCCCGGACAATTTGCCAACCACTTTTAACGGAAAACCTGTAACGCACAGACTTCAGAAAGCCCGACATGCGGTTGGAGGCCTGGAGTGGTTCCTGAGTAAAAAACTCTCTGTAAATACAGAAGTGTTTATTAAAAGATTTGATCAAATTACCAATATCAACCGCGACAAATTGTTTAATGATGATTTGTTTAACAGGGATAAGCCGGCACGACTTAGGCAGGATTTCATTATTGAGAATGGCGATGCCTATGGCGGAGATATTACGGTGAAATATGAATATAAGAAATGGTATGTTTGGACAGTATACAGTCTTACTTATGTTAACCGATTCGATGGATTAATCAAGTATCAGCCCATTTTTGATCGCCGCCACAATGCCAATATACTTGTTACTTATTCGCTGGACAAGCAGAACCCAACTGAAATAAGCGCCAGGTGGAATTTTGGTTCAGGATTTCCGTTTACACAAACGCAGGGTTATTTCGAGAAATTCAATTTTAATCAGGGTTTAAGTTCTGATTATGTGTCGGGTAACGGTTCGTTGGGAATACTATACGCACCTATAAATGGGGGGCGGTTGCCTTATTATCACCGACTTGATTTGTCAGTTAAAAGAACCTGGAGAAAAAAGGACGGGCGCGAATTTCAGGGTGTGTTTAGCGTGACCAATGTTTACAACCGAGACAACATTTTCTATTTCGACAGGGTGAACAACATTCGCGTGGATCAGCTGCCGTTTTTACCCGCTTTGGGTGTGAATTACAAGTTCTGATTGGGATTATTGCAATTTCTGTTTGATTTCCTGTAGTTTCAGCAGTGCATCGATAGGTGAAATGGCATTGATGTCGGTTTTTTTCAGCAGGTCGGCAATTTCCTTGATTTTGGGATCATCGGCCTGAAACATATTGAGTTGATAAACAGGAGTGGCGGATGATTTTTTCATGGTTTGTCGTCCGCTGATGGCGGCACGGTCGTTCTCGAGGTTTGAGAGAATTTCGGAAGCCCTAAGTAAAACCTGATTGGGTATTCCGGCCATTTGTGCTACATGAATTCCAAAACTATGCTCACTTCCTCCGGGTTTCAGTTTGCGTAAAAAGACGATTTTGTTGGCTTGTTCCTTACTTTCTATGTGAAAGTTCTTGACCCCATCCAGTTTGCTTTCCAGCTCATTCAATTCGTGATAATGGGTAGCGAAGAGGGTTTTAGGAAGAAAGGGATGACTTTGCAGGTATTCCGCTATACTCCATGCAAGACTTACGCCGTCATAGGTAGAAGTTCCCCTTCCAATTTCATCAAGAAGAATGAGGCTGCGGTCGCTGAGGTTGTTAAGAATACTGGCAGTTTCCAGCATTTCAACCATGAAAGTAGATTCTCCCAAGCTGATATTGTCAGAAGCGCCAACACGGGTGTAAATTCGATCAACAATACCAATTTCAGCATTTTTGCAGGGAACGAAGCAACCAATTTGCGCCATGATAACGCTGAGGGCTGTTTGACGGAGAATGGCACTTTTACCACTCATATTCGGCCCTGTGAGAATGATAATTCTTTGTTCTTCAGTATTCAGAACGATGTCGTTGGGAATGTATTGTTCTTCTGGGGGAAGTTGTTGTTCAATGACCGGGTGACGGCAGCCAAGAAGCTGCAGATTTCGGCTTTCATTGATAGAAGGTCGGTTGTAGCTGAAATCTTCTGAAATGCGCGCAAATGACATCAAAACATCGAGCTGGGCAATTAAATTGGCATTGCCTTGTAAAACGAGCACAAAATCAGAGAACCAAAGCAACAATTCTTCCCAGATTTTATTTTCAAGGGTGGCAATCCGTTCTTCTGCATTCAGTATTTTTTCCTCGTACTCTTTCAGTTCAGGGGTAATGTACCTTTCAGCGTTGGTAAGGGTTTGTTTTCTGATCCAGCTTTCGGGCACCTTGTCTTTGTGGGCGTGGGTAACTTCGAGATAATATCCAAAAACATTGTTGAACCCAATTTTGAGACTGCTTATTCCAGTTTCTTCGGTTTCCCGTTTTTGGATATTGAGCAGATAATCTTTGCCACCAAAGGCAATGGCACGAATTTCATCGAGTTCCGCACTGACTCCGGGCTTGATGACATTGCCTTTGTTCAACAGGGCGGGGGCGTCTTCGTTTATACTGTTTGCGATTTTTTGGATGATATCATTTCCCGGAATGAGTTTACCAATGATGCGCCTGATGGGTTCTTCGGCATGCTGAAGGGTAGTTTTTATTTCTTCGATTGCTTGAAGACTTCTTCCCAGTTGCAACAATTCGCGGGGATTGATTCTGTTCAACGCCAGCTTTCCGGTTATTCTTTGCAAATCGCCAACTCTTTCAGCCGATGAAATGCAGAAACTGAGCTGAGCTGGATTCTTCTTGAAATATTCCACACAATCGAGGCGTTCATTGATAGAATTCACATCCTTCAGGGGCAAAACCAGCCAATTTCTAAGCAAACGGCTACCCATGGGGGTGCTGGTTTTATCGAGAATCTGAAGCAGGGGAGTTCCCCCCGGGAAAATAGGCTGCAACAGCTCCAGGTTTCTGACGGTGAAGCCATCAAGCCAAACATATTTGCTTTCATCAATTCGGTGTATTGAACTGATATGCGCCGTTTGGGTATGGTGGGTATTGTCGAGGTATTGAAGACATGCACCCGCTGCCACAATGGCCTCGGGCATATCGGCAATTCCATATCCTTTCAGTGTGCTGCTGCCAAATTGACGACAAAGTTTGTCGTTGGTATATTCGAGCTGAAACACCCATTCTTCAAGGTACTGACTGAATGTGTCTTCCCCTAGCAATTCGGTAATAGCCTGCATTTGGCTTTTGGGCCCAATTACTTCCGAAGGTTT
The DNA here is from genome assembly GCA_947459165.1 of Flavobacteriales bacterium. Taxonomy (GTDB): domain Bacteria; phylum Bacteroidota; class Bacteroidia; order NS11-12g; family UBA955; genus RGEC01. The sequence continues at coordinate 148 of CANHCW010000117.1, read as the reverse complement.
GAAGCCGTTGAAAAGCTTCTTTACCGTTTCCAAGTCGGCAGAAGTAGCCATGAATTCTCCCGTGCTGATATCGAGAAAGGCAATGCCTGCGGAGTTGTGGTTGAGGTATATGCCGGCCAGGTAGTTGCTTTGCCTCGATTCAAGAACT
>CANHCW010000116.1 GCA_947459165.1 Flavobacteriales bacterium | reverse complement strand
TTGTCGTCTTTGTTACACGCGACCATTGCGAAGAGGGCTGAGGTAACGAGGAAAAATAGGAATTTTTTCATAGGATATTTGGCTAGATTGCGAATATAAACCAAAAATTAAAAGTGTTAATCAAGCCGAATGTCATTTATTACTTCGGCCGCCATTCTTAAACCAAAAAGTGCAGGCATAAAAGAAATGGTGCCGTAAAAAGATTTTTTGAAATTGCTGCCATCTGTAAGTTTCAGACTGTGACGATATAGTTCACCATAATTGTAAACTACCTTAAAGCCGCGGTATATACCTTGTCTGTGCAGTCGTTTTCTTACCAGACGGGCAAACGGACAATTGTAAGATTCACTCAAATCGCCAACAGTCACTGCCGCCGCATCGGTTTTGCCGCCGGCTCCCATACTGCTGATAAATCTCTGTTTGTGTTCAACACAAGCCCTGATCAGGTAAACTTTGGGGCTGATGCTGTCTATGCAATCCATCACATAATCGAAATGATTGTCAGCAATCAGGCGAGCCGTATCTTCAGGTTTCTGAAATTGGTCAATGACAGTCAATTTCAATTTTGGGTTGATATCCAATAATCGTTGCGCCATTACTTCGGCCTTGCCTTTGCCAACTGTGCTGTTGAGTGCAGGCAATTGCCTGTTCTTGTTTGTAATATCTACGGTGTCGCCATCAATAATGGTCATTTTACCCACGCCGGCCCTGCAAATGAATTCGGCAGCAAAACTGCCAACTCCTCCCAATCCCACAATCAAAACATGGCTGCGATTGAGTTTAAGAAGTTCTTCTTCGCCAATTAAAAGCTGGGTTCTTTCCAGCCAATACAAATCCTCAGACATTCCGCGAAAATAAATACAGATTGTAACCTAATTTTGAGGATTGGCAAAAAGAAACAAAACTATACTGGCTTGGCTGTTTACGCTTGCATTCGTTCTTTTTTGCTGTGGATTGGTATTATTCCGGGGATACTGGTGGCATGGATTAACACAGGGTTCTGCCGGGGAAGCTTCAGGACCCGAGGCCGTAATTGACAATTATGGCCGCGACTTTGTGAAATACGGAAAGGAATTCAATGTACCGCCTGAATACCTTGCAGCTTTGTGCATGCTTGAATGTTCAGGGAGAAAACCGGCAGGGGTGAGGTATGAAAAAGTGGTTTATTCAAGGTTGAAAATGGTAAAGCTACGACTAAGGAAGAATTACGAGCATGTGAAACCCGCTGACCTGAATGATGCTGAAGACGAGGCCTTGCAAAACCTGGCAAGCAGCTGGGGGCCTTTTCAGCTAATGGGTTACAAGTGTTTGCTTTACAATATCAAAGTTTCCGATATCAGGGGAAAGGATGCAACTTACTGGGGTGTAAAATGGATTTCAGAAGCTTACGGTAAATACCTGCTCAAAAAAGACTTCAAAAGTGCCTTTCATATTCACAATGCCGGAATGCCTTACCCTGCTTCAGGTAAACCCAAAACCTACGACCCCGATTATGTGAATGAGGGCCTCAGGTGGATGAAATACTTTAAACCCAAATTTCAATAATGACAATTTTGAGAAACTTTTTAGGTGACAATGCATGCAATTTTGTACCTGTGAAAAGGTTTTGTATTGCTCTATCCGTTGTGTTTCTGGTATTCTCTGCCGGTTCTCAATCTTCGCCCATTACTGTTCCTGCAGATCCCTTGTCTCCCATGGCAAAATTGTTCACTTCAGAATTGCACAAATCGCTTTTCCCGGTTGATTCCGATGGTAAATTATGGTCAGCAATACAGACTAAACAAAAAGAATCATTCAATAAATACAATCCTTCATCGCATTATGGCGATATTTTATATTTCAGGTTGTTGCCAGAAGAAACCCTGCTTTTGCTGGCTGAGCCGGGAATTGAATTCGCTGATGTTTTTGGGATATTAAATGCCCCAAGGCCTTTGAACGACACGGCACGAATTCACAGTTTTGTCAATCAGGTTCATGACGGGTTGAACAACGGTTTGCCGGCATCATTTAAAGGAAATGGAGTTGTAGCCGGTATTGTTGATATCGGTTTTCAAACCAATCATCCCACTTTTTACAATGCCGATGGCACGGAGTTTCGTTTAAAACGCTTCTGGCATCAGAACACCACATTGGGAGCCAAGCCTGCAGGGTATAGCTACGGCAGCGAGTTTACTCAACCCGGAGATTTAAAGGCCATTCGTGACGATGACGGAACCCATGGCACCCATGTTGCGGGAATTATGGCCGGATCAGGCTTTACCACTCCGCAACTCAAATACAGGGGAATGGCTCCTGAAGCAGATTTGGTTTTTGTAACCATCAAATACGCAAACGACAGTTTACAAGGCAGCGCTTACGGCGATTATATAGTGGCCAACCCTACCATTTTAGATGGTTACAAATACATTTTCGACTACGCAAAATCGGTAGGAAAACCGGCTGTAACCAATTTAAGCTGGGGAATGCATACCGGACCGCATGATGGAACCTCTTTGTTCGATAAATCTGTTGATCAAATCGCCGGGGCCGGAAAAATACTGGTGGGCGCAAATGGCAACGATGCCGGAAATCAAATGCACATAACAGGCACACTGAAAGGAGACACTGCTTTCACTTTTGCAGTTGACCGCAGTAGAAAAGATTACCCAAAGGAGAACATTTATTGCGATTTCTGGGGGCCTCAAAATGAAGTAATGGGGCTAAACATATCTGTATTTGATACCCTTGGCAATTTGAAACACACCGAACCTTTCTTGTATTCCAATTCCGGTAACCTGTTTCGCAAGATTGTGCCAGTTGGATCTGAAGATACACTGATTTACTCGGTAATAAGCCAGAGTAAATATGTAAACAATAACAAACCCAACATTTTGCTTATGGCTGAAATGAGCAATTCGGCCCTTCACAGATTGAGAATTGGCATCACAACTCGAGGCGTATTTCATGGTTGGAACAGCGGACAGACCTATCGCTGGACTTCGGGTGCTTTTTTAGATGAAGTAAAAGGCAACAGTAAAAAAGGGGAATACCTGGCAGGAACTGCTGCCGGCAGCATGAGTGAAAACGGTGGAACAGGAAAAAGAACCATTTCAACAGGTAGTTACATTAACAGAAAAGAATGGATTGATTATAAAGGAGTTTACCGTGCGCAAAACTGGTTGACTGTTGGTGAAATATCCGGCTTTAGCGGGCGAGGTCCAACACCCGACGGAAGGATGAAACCTGATATTTCTGCGCCGGGTCAAATGGTTGCAAGCGCAGTAAACAACAAGCAGTTTGCCGGGTGGATGGGCGATGTAACCACTTACACAAGTCAGTTTAATGGCGAAACTCAGTATTGGACCATGTTCAGCGGTACAAGCATGGCATCTCCTCATGCTGCCGGCATCATAGCGCTGATGTTGCAGGCATGCCCAACCTTAACCCCCGAACAGGTTCGGTACATTCTTTCCAAAACCAGCAAACGAGATGCGCTGACAGGACCCGATTCCAATAACAGCTTTGGGTATGGACGAATCAACGCATTTGAAGCGGTGAAAGTGGCTTTATCCATTCACAATGCCAAAACAAGGCTATGGAATGGGATGTCAGAAATGCTTATTTTTCCGGTTCCTGCGCAAAACAGTCTGGTATTTAGCAGTGAACAGTTGAGATTGAAAACGGCAAGTGTTGAATTTTACGAGGTAGGAGGCAAAAAGGTGAAACAGACACAACTTCTGTTTAATACCAATGGCGAGTGCGAAGTTGATCTGAAAGACTTGTCCTCAGGTGTTTACAGTTACAAGCTTGCAAGTGGAGATTGGAATGTGCGCGGAAAATTCTCGGTACAGCATTAATTGCTTGTACCCAAAAATTCCAGATAGGATTTGATGTGCCTGTCCTTTTTACTGGGATAAATGTCATCTATTGTTACCATAATCCCGGTTTCCTCCACGCCGCCAAAATGGTGGTTTACGGCAGTTCCAAATGTTTTCATGGTGGGGCTCAGGTTCATGTAAGAATTGAACAAAGGAGGAATGTTTTCGCCCAGTGCACGAACTCTTTGATTGAGCAAATGATGACCATCCTTGTAAGATTTTCCTTCGAGTTCAGCTAATAAGCCGGAACAATCGGTTTCCATTTTTATGGGGTGTGGAATGTTTACCAACTTCTCATGGTCGGGGAAATAAAACTGCATGAACCTGAGAATTAAGTCTCGAGCCTCACGGTTAAAATCCGTGTACATGGTAACCTTACCGAAGAAATACCTAATTTCCGGGTGAATGACTACCAGTGCGCCCAGTCCATCCCAAAGATTGTCGAGTGAAAACAAGCCTTTCCTGTTTTCAGCGCTGGGTTGATACTGAGGTTGAACAAAACTTCTACCCAATTCAATTGTAACAGGAAAATAATGCTGTATCAGGTGGTCAGAATACTCGAATATTTCAGAAGTGCTAAGGTGATAACGACCGTCGGGGCGAATGGCATCTTTACACAACTGAAAGCGATACCCACCAACAATCTCACGATCAGCAGGATTCCAAACAATAAGCTGTTTGTAGGGCCTGTCTCCGGTGTCGTATTCATCCAGGTCTATTTCCTTGCCGGTGCCGCCGCCTGCCAACCGAAAACTCCATTCCCGCAGCCGGCCTACTTCGCGCATCAATGCCGGTTTCGTGTTTCCGTCAAAAATATATATTTCATTGCCAATGTTGTTGGTAGGGCGTATAAAAATGTCTCTGCTGAGTTCACTCAGCAGCAAGTCCTTTTCAACACTGTCTGCAATGCGCTGCATAGTCCTTGCAAGTTTAAGCAAGTTTTGTGAATAGTAGCCAAAAAAATGGCATTATCGGGGAGTTCGTTGAAGAAATTCGTTGAAATCGCTATCCCCATTTTCAAGGGTGTAAACAAAATCGCGGAGCAAGTTGGCCCATTCCTTTAAACTGTGTTTTTCATTAAATATTTGGGGGGCAATGGGTTTTCCGTAAGTAACCTGAAGGTTGTTTCCTTTTTGTTTGAACATTTCGTCAGCGAGAAAGAACATTTCCAAGTTGGCCTTAATGCCAAACCATTTTCTGATTCTTGAGATAATGTAAAATCGGTTTGAATTTTTACCGGTGATGTGCGCAGGAACAATGGTGAGGTTGTTTTTTATGGCCCTGGAAAGAAAACTCTTGTTCCAATCCAGGTCGCAAATCTTACCGTTTTGTTTTCTTGAACAAAGTCCGGCAGGGAAGACGAGAATCAACTTATCGCTGCGGTAAAGTTCGTCAATCCGTTGCATGTCCCTTCGGGCCTGTTTGCCATGTTTATTTACAGGAATGAACAGATTTTCAAATGCGGGCAGGTTCATTAGAATATCATTCACTATAAAACCCAGGTCCTCTCGTTTTTTGGCAGTTTCAACCAACAAAACAATGCCGTCCAGTCCACCTAGCGGATGGTTGGCTACAATGACTACGCCGCCTTTTTCAGGTATATTTTCACTGCCTTTTGAATGGTGAATTACCCCAAATCCTTGTAACACGGCACGGGCAAATTCCACGCCTTTAAGGTGATGAGATTCTTTGAGAAATGCATTGATTTCATCCTGATGTACCGTCCGTTTAATCCAGTTTAAAATAAATCTGGGCAGTGACCTGGCAACCATGGGGTTTTTCTTTTTGAAAATTTGCTCAACATCAATTTGAACCGGCTTGTCTGCTAAATTTTCCTGCATTTTTACCAATATAATGGGTGAAACTGAAATCCATTTTTAACATTGTACTCAAGGGCAGGCATCGGCAATCTGAGTCTTTCGGAAACAAAACCTACCACCTGAAGCAAGGGCCTTTTCGATTTCTGCAAATATCCAAATGAAACGCTTGGGCCAACATAATACTGTCTGTATCGCTGAACATCGCTGCGGTCATTGATTTTACCTGAAGCATCTGTCCAGATATTGTCGTCACCACCAAGCAAACCATCGGCACCATAACCGAAATTAACGCCCAGCCATTTAGGCCATTTTTTCCATTTCAGTTTTAATCTGTTTGGATTTAAATCAATCCAATAGGTTTGCCCGTTGTAGTCTTTCAGCAAGCGTTCCGGCAAAGTTTGACCAAGTAAATTCGGTCTTTGATTGGCAAAAGACGATGTATGAAATGTGATACGAATTGGTATTCTCGGCTTGCCCCATTTGTAGTTTTGAAACGCGGCAAACAGAGTTCCTGCCGAATTAGACAACAAGTCGCCTTTGCTAGCACCCCAACCGGTGCTATAACCGTCCATGATTTCCAAAGGTGTTTGAAAAAGAATTCCGATTAACGCCCCATAAACAGCGCTTCTTTTCTGAGAATAACCGGAAAAACGGAACAATGCTGCAGCATTTACGCCAATAAAGTAAGAACTGAAAGCATGTCCGGCCTTGTCCATCTGTTTCCATTCAGCATTGTCGTTGAACCAATGAAAACGACTTCTAGAATACTCAGAATACCAGGAAGAATAAAGTGAAGAGTGCACTGCGGCAGTTCCACCTACCAAACCCATCCAGGCCTCAATTTTTCTTCTTTTGTACATTGTAACACTATCTTCTCTGCCGGCCTGTATCGACACTGATTGAGATAGAGAGAAAAGCAGAACAAAGATATGTAACGCTTTTATTTTCAAGCGGAGAGGATGCTTGCCTTTACTGCGTCGAGTATTGCAAAACAGGAATCTGAACTGTTTGATTCAGCGTAAACTCGCAAAACAGGCTCGGTACCGCTGGCACGAATCATCACCCAGCCGGCGTCACCCAAACGAAATTTGAATCCATCAATGTTTTCAACAGATTGAACCTGATAAGAGCCAAAATTGCTATATCCATTATTCCGGCATTGGGCAACAATCTGCTGCTTCTGTTCTTCATTAATATGCAGATCATACCTTTCAACAGAAAAGGAACCAACAATTTCATAAACCTCGGCAATGAGCTCGGATATTTTTTTACCCGTTTTGGCCATGTATTCCATCAATACCAGACCCATCCAAATGCCGTCTCT
>CANHCW010000115.1 GCA_947459165.1 Flavobacteriales bacterium | reverse complement strand
GGCTAGGACGCGGTAAAACAGACGGGCGGTAAGTTTTTTAAGGAAGTTTTCGCCGTCGCGCTTGCGTCGTTTGGCATACACCACCTCAAAACCCTCTTTGGCCTTTTCAAGCAGTCCGGGAATGAGTTCGGGCGGATCCTGTCCATCTCCGTCCATGATTACAATCCATTCGCCTACTGCATGCTCAATGCCGGCTGAAATAGCCAGTTGATGCCCGAAGTTTCTGGACAGATCTATGTATTTTACACTGGAATTTTCTACCGCTAATCCTTTTAAAACAGCCAACGACCGGTCTTTGCTGCCATCGTTTACATAAACAATCTCCCAGTTCAGGTTTGCCTTGTTCAAAGCCTCATAAAGCCTGTTGTACAGCTTTAGAATATTCATTTCTTCGTTGTAAACCGGAATTACAACCGAGATTTCGGTATTTGAAGGCATTTTGGCAAAATTATTGCTAACTTCATATAAATTCGAAACTTCAATGAAAAAGACTTTATTCAGAGCCTTGTTGCTCACCGGTATTACCGTTGTTTCCTACAGTATGTATGCGTGCACAGGCTTATCCAATTCAGAAACGGAGGAAGGTGTGGTGCTGAAAAATGCAGAAAAGGACTCTATGTCTATTACCAAATTCGACAAGCTCATAGCAGGCGACAAACTTGTAATGGTTGATTTTTACGCCGTTTGGTGTGGCCCCTGCAAAAGAATGGCTCCATTTGTGGAACAGGTGAAAGAAGAAAAGAAGAAGGATGTTACCGTTTTAAGCATTGATGCGGAGGAGCAGGCAGACATCAGCAGCCGTTACAGACTTGAAGGCTACCCAACCCTGATCTTTTTCAAGAAAGGACAGGTTGTGGCCAACGCCATTGGTTATCATACCAAGGAACAAATGATAGAGTTGATCGAAAAATTTAAATAAGGGATTCTTAAACCGATAAAAAACCGCTTTTCAGGCGGTTTTTTTATTGCGCATTATCCAGAAAAAAGTGAAAACTGTCTCCGCGCAGACCGAGGCGCAGGGTTTCAAGTGCAATAAGTTCATTGGGCGCAATGTTACCGAGGTTTACATTGGCACCGTATAATTTAATGAACCACACCTGCTGGGCTTTCAGTGGGGCTTCCCACAGGATTTTTTCCTGGGGAATTTTTCTGATGATTTCAGCGACCAGACCACTGCGAACTTCGCCGGTACCGCGAAATATTCCAACAGTGCCGCTTTCTCTTGCCTCTGCAATCACCTTCCACACACCGGCGCTAATTTCACTTTCCATTTGTTCAATCCACTCGTAGGGAGGGATGATTTTTTCGGCATCTTTACTGCCCACTTCACTCAAAACAATCGCGCGGCTTGCGAGTTTTCTAATGTACTCACACTTTTCGTCGTGGTGCATTTCAATGCTGCCGTCCGATACTTCGGCGTGGGTGATGCCGGTTTTGTCCAGCAGACGCAGGTAATCTTCAAACTGATTGCGAATGATATACGCTTCGAAAAGGGTACCCCCAAAGTAAACCGGTAAACCTGCCTCTTTGTACAAATCAATTTTTCTTTGTAGGCCGGGGGTGACAAATCCTGTTCCGAATCCCAGTTTAATGATATCGGTATATTCGACGCTGTTGCTTACAAAATCTTCTGCCTCGCGCAAACTCAGTCCTTTGTCCATTACCATGGTGATACCCGACTCGCGGGGTTTAGTGGTTCTTGAAGGCAACTGACCTAAATTAAATAACTCCTGATTCATGCTTATTTGCCGGGTTGAGTATGCTTGGCAATGATGCGAAGCAATGACCCTGATTTTTTCAATTCAGGTGCAAAAATAAACATTTGTACATGGTCTTCAGAATTTATCTGAAGGGCTGTATCGAGTAGGTACTCAGCCACCTTTTTTTGTCCGGTAAGGTAACAAAGGGCCGTCATGCGGTATAGCAGTTTGTGGTTTCCGGGTATGTTGGTGAGTGCGTTTTGAGTAATTTCAATTGCTTTATCTGTATCACCCGTTTCGTGCAGGGCCACGCCCCAATCGAGCCAAACTTCCTCTTCATCCGGAAATTCGTCTGCCAGCAATTCGTATAGCAGTTGCCACTTGTCATCTTCGTTGTTGCCGAAATAGGCCGCAGCCAGTACAATGCCGTAATCTGCTTCTTTTGGATTGAGTTCCCAAGCCCTTTTCAGATAGGGAATAGCCCCTGCGTAATCGCCTGCGTAATGCCATGTGAGGCCATTGCTATACCAGCTTTCACTGTCATCGGGGTTGCTTTTAAGCACTTCGCGATAAATGTTGCGTGCTTCTTTTATTTTTCCTGTTTCGTAATAACTCCAGGCAAGCAGGCCTTTTAGTTCTTCAAAGGCATTGGGGTGAAAACGAGGTTGTTGTTCGTTGTAATGTTTAATAAAGGCCGGGTATTCGCCCACTTCGTAAAGACTTTCCAAAAATCCCAGCCAGGCCTCGAGAAAATTTTCATTGATGGTAACGGCGTAATCAAACGCATCGGAGGCCTGATGATAGTTTTCTATGGTTGCATATGCATTGCCCAACAAATACCATGATTCTTCGGAATAAGGTTCATTGTCAACAATTCGTTCAAGAGCAGGAATGAGGGATTCAATGACCTTTGAATCGTCTGTTTGGGCCAGCCATTTTTCAAGTATGTAATTGATATCGGCTTTAAGTTCGAGGCAACGGTCGAGGACGGTGAGGGCCAGTTCCGACTGACCGTAATGAATGAGAATTTCCAGAAAATCCTGCAGCGATTGTTCATCGTCACCGGTGAGCAGCAGTCCTTCCCGGGTGGCCTCGCGGGCTTTATCTTTTCTTCCCTCAAGGCTGTAAATGGTGGCTTCAAGGAAAAAAAAGGCAGGCTCGAAATTGTTGTATTCTTTGGCTTTACTGATGTACTTTTTTGCCAGGCGGTAATTGTTTTCGCGAATGAGCATTTCAGCCAGGTGTATGGCGAAAATGGGGATATAGGGAAATTGCTCTATTCCCTGTTCCAGCACCACCTTCATTAGGCCAAACACTTTCTCTGTGTGGTGGGAACTGAGCTGATTGTAACTGTAAAACTTGAAAATTTCAATCAGTTCCCGCGGGCTGAAATCTTCTCTTTTACGGGATTCGAATTCTCTAACAAGTTCTTCAACATTGCCATCGAAGCCCTCTTGTTCTTCATCGTCCCAGTCACTCGGAAAAAATGCCATCGGTTTCAAAAATATCAATTCTGTTTATCGAAATGATTGAGTGGGCATAAATTCTTGGTCTATTTTTGCACAGGTTGTTTACATTGTAAATCAATTCGACCTGTCGTATGAAAAAAATCTTCACTACATTATTCATGCAGCTTGCACTATTTGGTGCTGTTGCTCAGCCTAAAAAACAAGCATCAACCCAAGCCGGTTGGCAACAGCGGGTCGACCACAAAATAGAGGCGCTTCTGGATGAGAACAAGCGGTTTTTACGCTGCACGGAAAGTATAAAATATGTGAATAACAGCCCGGTTGAATTACAGGAAATCTGGTTTCATGTGTGGCCCAATGCATTTAAGAACAACCGCACGGCCTATGGGCAGGAAGCCATTGCAAACGGAAACAAAAAGTTTTTTTCTGCAAGCAATGAGGAAAGTGGCTTTTTAGACAGTCTGAATTTTAGTGTGAATGGGGTGGAGGCGGTTTACTCATTTCATCCTGAGCACGAAGACATCATTCGCTTGCAACTGCCTTCAGGACTTAAAAGCGGCGACAGTGCGGAAATTAAAACCCCGTTCAGGGTAAAAATTCCGTGGTTGTTTAGTCGCATGGGTTACAACAATGATTTATTCTCTATAACGCAGTGGTATCCCAAGCCGGCGGTGTATGATGTGAATGGCTGGAATACATTTCCTTATTTGGATCAGGGAGAGTATTACAGTGAATTTGGGCATTACACCGTGAGTTTGAATGTGCCTGCGAACTGGAGAATTGCCGCAACGGGGGAATTGCAGGATTCAGCCGAATTTTCATGGCTGGATTCCTTGGTTTTGGGCCTTGATACGACAAAAAGAACAGGCAGAAAAACCCTGACTTACCAACAAAATAATGTGAGTGACTTTGCCTGGTTTGCAAAACCTGATTTTCAGGTTGCCAAGGGAAAATCTGTGCTTTTGGGCGGCAGGGAGGTGACGAATTATGCCTTTTACGGGCAAACGAAAAAAGCCCAGGGGGCATCAATTTTAGATGCAATAGATAAGGCACTCCAATATTATTCCACTCGGGTTGGATTGTACCCATACCGGTACTGCACTGTTGTAATTGGACCTTTGCAGGGTGCCGGAGGCATGGAATATCCGATGATTACCATTTGCAACGACGCGTCAGAGGGAACGATAATACACGAAGTGGGGCACAACTGGTTTCAGGGAATGCTGGGAAGTCAGGAGAGAAATCATCCCTGGATGGATGAAAGCATCAATACATTTTATCAAAATCAGGCCGAGGGAAAAGAGTCGGAGTCACTATCGCCGGGAGATCGTTTTAAACCGAGTGGCAGTTATGCCGGTTATCGCTTGTCGCACGATTTTGGATGTCATCAGCCCGGCAATTTGCACAGCGAAAAATATACATCTATTAATTACGGAACCATTGTTTATGGGGTCAATCCGCAGCGATTTTTGTATTTGCAGGAGTTTTTGGGCAGGCGAAGAATGGATAGTTGTATGCAGGCATACTTTAAAAAATGGCAGTACAGGCATCCATTGCCCGGAGATATGCAGAAGGTTTTTGAGTCGGTTTCAGGTCAGAAACTGGATTGGTTTTTTCGGGATTTGCTGGGTGGTTCGGCTCCTGATGTGGCTATAAGTAGTGTAAAAAGAGCTTTAAAAACCGGTTATTCAATAAAGGTTAACAACAAGGGCAATTACACCTTACCCGTAAAGTTGCAATGGCGTTTTGGAACACAAAAAAATCATATTTGGGTTAAAGGCGATACAACGGTAAAGGTGAATCAGAAAATGCAGGAAGTTTCGCTGAATGCAACCGGCTTTCTTCCTGAAAGCAATCTTGCGAACAACGATGCCAGGGTTCGGGGTGTTTTCAAGACCTGGGGAACCGTTAAATTTGGGTTGCCCAATCTTTACAAAAGGGGGGAAAACAGGGTTTGGTTTTTGCCCTGGATTTTTTCAGGAAACCGGTATGATGGATTTACCCCCGGATTGTTGCTTTCCAACCTTAGTTTTCCGAGGAGAAATTGGGAATGGTGGGCCATGCCGCTGTATGGATTAAAAAGTAAAAATACCGTGGGAATTGCAGGAATAAGGCGGAACATATTTCACAAATCCGGTCCGTTTAGCCTCACAGAATTAACGCTGAATTACAGAAGGTTTGATTTTGCACCTTCGTTCACCACAGCTTACAATCGGGGCGCATTGAAAGCGGCATTTTATTTTAAAAGAAATGCTCCATGGATCAGAAATGTGCTTGAGGCGGAATTGCTGGCAGTGCGGTTGGATCAGAGCAGTGAACTTCGTTTTAAGAAAGATAGTGCGGGTAACGAAATCGGTTCTTATATCAATGAAGAAGCCAAAAGGTTTGAATCAGAATTGTTTAAACTCACTTTTACACGCGATTACACCAAGAAGTTATCGCCTGCCAGAATTAAGGCTGGTATTATATATGGAGGAAATGCCGGAGCTTTTTCGGGTGTAAATAAATTCAATCCAGGCACTTTTTTAATGTATAATTTTCAAGCTGAAAAATATATTCCTTATACGAATAAATCCAAGAAGAATATTGGGTTGTTGCTGAAGGGTTATGTGTCGGGAATGAGGCATAATCTGCAGAGGGGCGTCGGGAGCTTTTTGATTCCGGTTTCAGCTCCTCAGGGCGCTGTCAATGACTTCGATTTTAGCCGTGCATTTTTTGCCAGAAGCGCAAAATTTGGCAGTGATGATGGATTGTGGAGCAATATAACAATGGGTGATGCGAATGGGGTAAGAATGTTCAGGAATTTATCAACCAGCACCAGTGTAGCCGGTTTTAGCCTTCAAACGGGCATTATTCCGGGGTTGCCGATTAAAGCCTATTTTGATGGTGCCTATTCACCCGGGATGCTCAATTCTAAGGAGTTGTATTATGCCGGGGGCATTTGTTTTTCACAGTCGAGTACATTGAACAGTAATTTTGAACTTGCGCTGCCACTTTTTTACAGCCAAACTTTCAGAAATTTTTTGCAGAGCAATCCGAATATAAAATTTCATCATCTTTTAATGGTGAGGTTAAATTTAAATCTGAATGATCCATTTAATTTAATCAGGAATATATTAAATTAGACGCTATGAACATTGATAATATTTTAATCATTTTAGTTGTTGTACAACTGTTGTTGATTTTGGTTCTTGTTTTTAGGAAAGCATCGGGTTCCGGAATTTCATCGGAAAGAATTGACAGCCTCGACAACAGACTGACCTCGGAATTTGCAATGAGCCGAAAAGAAAGTACAGAAGCATTACAAGGCACTCGTTCTGAAATAACCGGTTTATTTGGGACTTTGAGTGAACAATTATTCAGTAAGCTTAAAGACAGTCAGGAGCAGACACAGATGGTTACCAGGGATTTAAGTGAAACTGTCAGGCTTAAAACGGACGATTTGGCGAGACAGAATACTGAGTTTAGGAAGGAGATGGAAGGAAAGCTGAAGGAAATGCGTGAAACCCTCGAGAACAAAGTATCGCAAATGCAGCAGAGCAATGAGGTAAAGTTGGACGAAATGCGCAAAACAGTGGATGAGAAACTGCAAAAAACGCTGGATGAGAGATTGAGTGAGAGTTTTAAGCAGGTGAGTGAAAGGCTGGAGATGGTTTACAAGGGTCTGGGTGAAATGCAAACGCTGGCGCAGGATGTGGGCGGTTTAAAGAAGGTGCTGAGCAATGTAAAAACGAGAGGCGTGATGGGAGAAATACAGCTGGGCAGTATCTTGGAGAGCATTCTGGCTCCGGAGCAATACAGGCAGAATGTTAAGACCAAACCGGGAAGCAATGATTTGGTTGAATATGTTATTTGTTTGCCGGGCAAGGATGAAGACGGAGAGCCGGTGTTATTACCAATAGATGCCAAGTTTCCAATGGAAAGCTACAGCAG
>CANHCW010000114.1 GCA_947459165.1 Flavobacteriales bacterium | reverse complement strand
TGAAACAAGCGGGTTTTTTCTTCGGCTTTTTGGGCGCGTGAATCGAAACCTTCGTCGTGAGCTGCACCAAAGTGCGTGCAAACTACCATATCGGGTTTCATCATGGCCTGCAGTTTTTCCATTTCTCCGGGTTGAGAAATACCCGCTTCGATGATAGCCATTTGGTGCCAGGATTTAATGCCCAGCAGAGAAACCGCCACACCGATTTGCGAATTGTAACTGCGGGGGCTGCGGTGTATGTGAAAATCGCCGCCCAACAGCTGAAAAAGCCATTCCTTGACAATGGTTTTTCCATTGCTTCCGGTGATGCCAATTAGTGGGCCGGTAAACTGACTGCGGTGATGCGCCGCCAGTGTCTGCAATGCCAACAGCGGATTGGGGTGCAGAATAAAATTATGTTGCGGAAATTCCTGAACTGCAAAATGCGCAGGAACCACAAAACACAGCACCCCGGAATCAGCGGCATGGCGAATGTAAGCCGAGCCGTCGCGGCTGCCTTGCAGGGCAAAAAAAAGTGACTCCGTTGGGGAAGTGATTCTGCGGCTATCGTAAGCCGGCACGGTTACCAAAGTTTGCGGGTTGGCCGCCTGCAGGGTTCCCCCCACAATCTGATGAACTTCGGCAAGGGTATAATGCATACTTATCAGGATTCGCCGCCCAGGTTCATTTCGGCACCGTCGCCAATGTTCATGCTTTGCACCGCGCCAATCAGGCTGGAATCGCTTCCAATTAATGAGTTTTCCAAAATGGCAGACTGAAGCTGTGCATTCTGACCAATGATGGAGTTTTTCACAATGGATCGGGTGATGACAGCGTGCTCTCCCACACTTACATCTGGGCCAATGATGCTGTTTTCGATTTTGGCAGTGGGCGCAATGTAAACCGGGGGAACAATGATGTTGTTTTGTTTGAGGTGCTCCGAAACCGGCGCAATGCCATCGTGCCTGAGCAGGTTTTTGTTGGTTTGAAGGATGATTTCCTTCTTGCCACAATCGAACCAGTTTTCAACGGAGAAGGTGGTGATTTTAGCTCCTTTTTCCATCATGCACTGCAGGGCATCGGTGAGGTGAAACTCGTTTTGGGTGCGAATTTCATGCTCTATGTTGTACTCGAGACACTGCTTAAGAATGCCGGTTTCGCGGATATAGTACAAACCCACCAAAGCCAGATTGCTTTTGGGGATGGAAGGTTTTTCCACCAGTCGGCGAATGGAACCGTCATCTTCCAGTTCTGCCACACCAAACTGACGGGGATCATCCACCTTTTTCACCCCCAGGCTGCTGATACCGGCGCTAAAAACCGATTTCAAATCTGCTTCGAAAATGGTATCTCCCAGCACAATGAGAACCGGCTCATCATCGCTGAAAGTTTCGCGGGCCAGCCAAATTGCATGACCGGTGCCTTTGCCCAAAGTTTGAATTACAAACTCAGCGCTGCAATGGGTATAATGAGAGGTTATATACTGCTCAATTTTATCGCCCAGATGCCCGATGATGAAGACAAATTCAGTGATTCCCGCATCGATGAGGCGGTCGAGAATGTGCCCCAGAATGGGCTTACCCGCAACCGGAATTAAGCTTTTGGGTTGTGTGGTGGTATGAGGCTTTAACCTGCTGCCGATTCCGGCCACAGGAATGATGGCTTTCATAGATTTTGATGCAAAGTTAAATCCAAATAGTGCAAATGCACTTCATTCACCAGTTCACCCCAAGGCTCATTTACTTTTTGCCTCAATTGGTGAGAATTTAATTTATTCAAAGTGACTGCAATGATTTCCACTCTACACACATCACCAGCTTTGTTTTATCCGAAATGGGAAGTGCAGCACTTCGGCGGTGGGGCAATACGGCGAGCACACCGTTTCCACATTCCACAACCGGGCAACCAGGTTTGTCGGAAGCGGGTACATGCAAATCGGTGAGCAAATCGCTGACTTTTTTACTGCCGGTCATGCCAAATGGAACAAACCTGTCACCTTTAATGAATGACCGAAAACAGATAGGCCATTGAAGTGCATCGGCATCGAAGTAGAAGGCGTTTTTTTGTTTGAAATTCAATCCACTTTGGGGCAGGATGGAAAGTTGAATTTGCCATTGTCCGAACATGATTACAGCGGGTGCTTCCAACACCACTCGGGTATCGAAATGAGGGGTTTCGGCTTTTTTGAGGCGATGACCACCGTGAACCACTTCGGCACACTGCCCGTTGAAGTAGAATCGTTTGCCGGGTTCGTGCTGCTGCAGAAAGTGGGTTGCCATGCTCCGATTCATTCCACGCAGCACGAGATACTGCGTGAGTTTTTGAGCAGATGTGCCTATTGGAAAGAACAATGAGCCGTTGTTGTCCTGCGCTGCTGTTTTTGCCCATTCGGCCAGGTTTTTTTTGGTATTTTCGGCACCGGTTCTGCCTTCTCGACTGATTTCATAGTATTCATTTTCCGCCTCAGGAAATACATCTTGTAAGTGCGGCAGGATGAGGTGCCGAACCCTGTTGCGCAGATAGTTCAGGGTGTTGTTGCTGCTGTCATCGCGCCATTCCTGGCCTATTGATTTCAACCACAATCTAATTTCTTCGGCAGAGGCGAAAAGCATGGGGCGGTAGAGGTGATTGTTTTTTTCGGGGATACCCAACCATGCGGCCGGAGAGTTGCGAAGCAGAAAAATAAAAAAATGCTCCAGGTTATCGGTTCGCTGATGTGCTGTACAAATTGCAGTGCAGTCGAACTGATGGCGAACTTGCTCAAAAAAATCGTAGCGCAGTTTGCGCGCCGCCATTTGCACTGAAAGTTTGTTTTGTTCCGCAAAATCGAGGGTTTGGGGCCGGCTGATGTGCAGTTTAACTCCCCATTTTTGGCATTGTTCTTTTACAAAAGCCTCGTCGGCATCGCTTTCTGCGCCGCGTAAACCATAGTTGAGGTGGGCTACTTCGAAAGGAAAACCAGCCCGGTGAAACAACTCGCCCATGGCCACAGAATCGGCTCCGCCGCTGATGGCGAGCAAACTCTTGCCCTGCTGAAGATGGGGCAAATCGTGGTTTACAAAGTTCTGAAAGCGTTTTAGCACTTAATTTGCAAAGTAATCTTAAACCCTTGTTGCAATTTATGACAGGCGTCCGTTTCTGCGCAATTTTCTTTTTCAGCGGCATTTTATGCAGTTTGAAAGCACAGGAAATTAACCTGAAAGCCAACAGAATGAAGGGGGAAAAGCGCAGGGGTGAGAATTATCAGATTTTAAGGGGCAATGTGATGTTTGAACAAAGCGGCAGCGTGGTGTATTGCGATGAAGCGGAATATAACACTGCCAAGGAAGAACTGAACGGCAGGGGCAATGTGCGTATCAACAGCTCTGAGGGTGTGACGATTACCGGTTCATCTCTTTTTTACAGCGGCAAAACCAAAAATGCCCGGGTTGACGGCAATGTGGTGCTGTTGGACAAAGGCATGACCTTAACCACGCCCTGGATTAGTTACCAAACCGACAGCCGTATTGGATATTACGGCAGCGGAGGTCGCATTGTTGACGGAGATCAGGTGCTCACAAGCCGCAGTGGCACTTACAATCCGAACAACCGAATGCTGTATTTCAGGCACAATGTAAACATCACCCACCCCGATTACACTGTGGCCACCGACACCCTGCAATACAGCAGCCAAAACGGCACGGCCTGGTTTTTTAATTACACCGAAATAAAATTGGGTGAAAACACCATTTTGTGCAATTACGGCACCTACAACACCCGAACCGGAGAAAGCCACTTTACGCGCAATGCGGCCATTTTGAGCAAAGAGAACATCATTCGCGCCGACACATTGGATTTTGACAGAAACTCGGGCATTGGCCGGGCAAAAGGACGGCTTTGGGTGAAAGACACATCTCAAAACATCATTATTTTCGGACAAAAAGGATACTACAACAAAAACAAAAAATACACCCTGGTTGAAGGCAAACCGCTGGCTCGCAAATACGAGAAAAACGGAGACAGCTTAATGCTAAAGGCTGATACATTCATTTACCACGACGACAGCATACTGAAAAAACGCTTTTTGCTGGCTTACTCGCATGTGGAACTGTGGCGACTGGATTTTAGCGGAAATGCCGACAGCATGAGCTATGTAGCCGAGGACAGTTTATTCAGGCTTTTCGGTAAACCCGTGCTGTGGAATGCCAACAGCAGATTGAACGCCGACACCATGAGAATTTGGCTGAAAAACAGCCGCATTTCGCTTATGCAAATGAGAGGCAAATCGTTTGTGGCCACCAAAGAAAATCAAAGCAACTTCAGTCAGATTTCGGGCGATAACATGGACAACCGCTTTGATGCGGACAACAAGCTGCGTTCGGTTTCGGTGCAGGGAAAAGGACAAAGCATTTACTTTATTCGCGAGCAGGACAGCGCCATTTCTTCGGCCAACAAAGTGCAGTACAACAACATGCTTATTGCCCTCGACAGCGGCAAGGTGAGTGATATTCGCTTTTACGGACAACCCGAGGGCAATATTTACCCGATTGAGCAGCTGCCGGGCGACAAACAAAAGTTGCCCGGATTTACATGGGACGAGGAGAACCGACCTAAATCTGAACAGTTTAAAGCCCCATTTACCGTGCCTGAACTTCCGAAGCGCAGAATTGAAAATACAGAAAACGGAAAGTCAACCAAAGTCAGGAAGAAATAATTGTTTTGTCTGATGAAACGCATCTTATATCTGAATTTTTGTAACAATTTAACGGGTTCATGCGTTTTTTGTAATTGGCTTTGAGACTTAGACTGCTGATATCGTTGTGCCTGCTTTTTTCAATGGGTGCAAAAGCTCAATATTTTAGGGTGGTGGGCTATGTGGCCGACAGCAGCAAGGCACCCATACCGGATGTGAGTATTTTTATCACGAACGGCTCGGTGGCAGGCACCTCGGATTATTCGGGTTATTTCAATTTTGAGTTAAGGTCGGGGCAATACGAACTGGTGTTCAGTCATCCCAATTATCAGCAAACAACCATTAAAGTGGTTCTGGACAGAAAAAATGACACCTTCAACATCATTTTACCCGGGCTCACCAAGTCGATTGGGGCGGTTGAAATTACCAGAAAATGGGTAGATCCGGGGCCGGCGATGATGAAAAAGGCCATTGAAAGACGAGATTTCTGGGCCTCGAAAATGCCACCTTATTCGGCGCGGCTTTACATCAGGGCGTTTGAAGAATACAACAAACCCAAAAAGGCCGGTAATGTTTGGCATGAAGAAGAAACCAAGGAGCAGGCAGAGGCGAAGAAAAAGAAAAATAAGCCGGAAGAGCCGATGGCAAACATGGCGGAAATTTTGCTGGATTGCGATTATCTGCCTCCCGACAAAATCAAGGAAAACAGAATTGCAGTGCAAATGAGGGGAACCCCCGACGGCCTGTTTTTTTTGAGCACCACAGAGGGAGATTTCAACCTTTACCAAAATCTGGTGAAGATCCGCGGGCTGGGCAATGCCCCGGTGATGTCGCCGCTGAGCAACACAGCGCTTTTAGCCTACAAATTCAGTTTTTTGGGCGCATACAAAGACGAATTGGGGAGACGAATTTTAAAAATAAAAATGCAACCCCGTTCGCTAAGCAGTGCTGTTTTTGGGGGTGAAATTCACTTGGTGGATTCGCTTTACTGCATTTACAGGGCTGAATACGAATACCCCAAACCATTACTGAACGAATACAATCAGTTCCGCATTGCACAGGAATTTCAGCTGAATGCCGATTCGCAATTGCTGCCATCCAAATTGCGTTTTGATTATTTCGCCAAGGCGGGCAAAGGAAAATTCAACGGGTACACCCTGGTTTCTTTCAAAGAAATAAAGGTTCAGCAGGGTTTTCCCAAGGGTCACTTTGGTCTTGAAGTAAGCCGCGTTGCCGACAGCGCCTACGATAAAGACAGCAGCTTTTGGGCGGGCAACCGGGCCACACCGCTAAACAGCACCGAAATTCGTTTTATTAGCCGCAACGACAGCGTAAACAGGGTTTTAAACAGCAAAACTTATCTGGACAGCGTTGAAAAGGCCACCAATAAAGTTACAATCGCCAAATTGATGTTTCAGGGGCAACAGTACAAGAATCGAGAAAAGGGATTGAACCTGGATTTTCAGCCCCTGATGTTCATTGTTCAGCCTTGGTTTCCTGGGGGAACCCGAATTAACATGTGGAACACCTTTGAAAAGACTTTTAAGAACAAACGGGAAATACAGTTTGTTGAGAATTTGTCCTACGGCATCAACAACCGCGATTTGCGGGGAACAGTCATTTTCAGTACCCTGTTCGATCCGTTCCACCGGGGCAATTTGTATCTGTCTGCAGGTCGTGATTTTGGGTTTATTAACCCCAACGCCGCCTTTCTGGATTTGGCAAGGCGCGGCAATTTTTATCAAAACACCCATTTCACCGCCTATGTAAGAAGAGAGCTGATCAATGGCCTGTTTTTGAGGGTGCAGGGCGAATTCAGCGATCGAAAAGATATTGGTAATTTTAAGTTTGACGCCCTTGGTGACAGCTTATTTGAAAACAACCTGCCATTGCGCTTCGCAGACAATAGGGCCTTGTTTGCCGACATTAACCTCTCCTACACTCCTTTTCAAAAATACATCAGAGAGCCAAAACGAAAGGTTATTTTGGGAAGCCTATGGCCTACTTTTAGCATCAATTACAGACAGGCCATTCCTGGCGTTTTTGGAAGTAATATTGACTACTCCTATCTCGAATACAGAATAGATCAGGACTTTGCATTGGGGCTACTGGGCCGAAGCGAATTAAAAGCGGTAAGCGGAAGTTTTCTGCAGCACCGCAAAATGAGCCCCGTGGACTATCGCTATCAAAGACGAGGCGATTTTGGGTTCTTTACCCCGCCCATGTACAACTTTCAAACACTGGATTCCACCTTTATTACCTTCAAACGCTTTTACGAAGTACACTACAGGCACCACTTCAACGGAGCCATTGTGAACAAAATACCGTTTGTAAAATTTCTAAAAATAAGGGAATCGGCCGGGGTGAATTTGCTGTATGCCCCCGAAAGAAGGAACATGTTCTTTTATGAAGCCTACGCCGGCCTGGACAAGCTCGTCAGAATCTGGCGTGAACG
>CANHCW010000113.1 GCA_947459165.1 Flavobacteriales bacterium | reverse complement strand
GGCTGTTTACAAGGCATTCATTCGCCGAAAAGTCAATATCACTCCAGTTAATCTTTTGTTGGCTTTGGGAATTGTGGTAGCCGGCATCAATGCTTGGAATATTTATGCGTCAGGAGTGACGGCCGAAATAAGAGGGCACCACATTTATTATGGCAATACAAATTCAGTCATCCTTGCCAATTTTACCGGAGCCATGTATGTATGCGCAACCCTCATTCCTCCATTTCTAACCGGAAATAAAAAGTTGTATATCATCGGCACAGTACATACTAGTATGTTTTTATTTGTTTTCCTCTTTCACCGGCCTTACCTGATATCTGTTTGGTGTTTTCTCGGGGCGGTGAGCAGTGCTTCGATGCTTTGGTATTTGGCAACGCCCCGAACCACGCGCAGAAACATAAATAAACATTACAGCCTGCGGCACTAAATCAAGTTTTGCTCTGAAGCTTATTATAGCGATACAACAAAATTTTTCGGATTAAATCCAGTGGCAGATCTTTATTGTGCGGCAGTTGAATGGCCCCTTTGCTGGTTTTGTAACCCTTTAATTGTTCGGCAAACTTCACAATTGGCTCGGCAGTGGGGTAAATGCCAATGTGGTTTTTAAATGCTCCAAAGTAAATCAGCGGCCCTTGGTAATGGTACGAAGGCATACCGTAACTCATCTTTTCTTCGGCCTGCGGAACGACGTCGAATATGAAAGTTCTAAGCATCAGCAACCTCTCTGTTACTGATGACTCTTGAGAACGGATATAGTCCTCTACGGTTATAGCACCGGAGCCTGAACGCATGATTTACTTGCCAAAAAAGAACTTTCTTCCGGCAGAGTAAGGCACTTTATTGGCATCGAGTTTTTGATGCAAAGATTCCATCAGCAAATCGGTTTTTTGTAAATCTTCGAGCCACTTTGTAAATGCTGAACTTCCGGCCCTGAAGGCTTCCACATGTGTAATGGTAGGTCCGTTCGAGCTATAAGCCATTCCATACACAGCGTTTTCCATTCTTTCATTCAGCCCTGGCGCAGTTTCAAACTCTTTAGATGCCAACACCTGATCACCGTGCATTCTGAGATTCAGGTCTTTCAGCTTTTCCTGAATGACATTCATGTCAGCCAAGATACCATTATCAACACCGGCTACAAATACTGCTTTTTTAATGGTGCCTAGGTTTTGGGACAACTCATTCAGATACTCATTGGCAGCTACCACTTTCCTTCGTGTTTCAGAAATTTCAGCCACTATTTTCTCCTTTTCTGCACCGGAGTATGACTCCAGTGTTGGTTTTACCAGATAATCGGTTGTAATGGTTTCTTCGTTGCCCAGTGCGGTCATTTTACCTTCTTTCACGAGCATCATCTTCACCTTGTAAGTACCGGGAGAAACGAAAGGTCCACTGCTCAAACCTTTGTTGGGTTCCCCGGCATTGTTTAACGATTCGGGCAAGCCAAACCTCAAATCCCACTCTACACTGCCCATGCCCTTTTTGGCCGCCGCTTTGATTCTTCTGATTTCCTTGCCTTCAGCATTGCTGATTACAAAAACCAGGTACGCTGATTCCTCGTTAGCTTCCAATCTCAGGGTGTCGTTGCTGGGATAGAAAGTATTTTTATTGTCTTTTTGCAACTTACTTTCCCTTTCCTGCCTTTGTTCTTTGAGGGTTTTGTAATCGTTTTTCAGGTGATACCAGATAACTGCATTTCTGGTGGGGTTGGGGGCATTGACATAAGTAGCGCCTTTCGATGATTTTCCATCACCACCTAACGGGGTTCTGGGAATGAACATTTTGGCATCCTTTACCTTAAAAATAAAGGCATCTTTATCCAAATTTTCTTTGGTCATCTGCCTAACCGGTGCATAGTTGTCCAATATCACAAAGCCCCGGCCAAAAGTAGCCAAAGCAATGTCGTTCTCCCGTTTTTGAATGGCGATATCTTTAATGGCAATGGGCGGAAGTCCTGCTGTCCACTGCGTCCACTTTTTACCTCCATTGTGGCTCACAAAAAAGCCGAATTCTGTTCCTGTAAAAAGCAAATCTTTGTTTACATGGTCCTCTGCGAGGGTTTTCACAGATCCATTGGCAGGCATATTGCTGCTTATCGAAACCCATGTTTTCCCTGCATCTGAACTCTTCAGAATGTACGGCTTAAAATCTCCTTTGCGGTGGTTGTCAAATGAAGCATAAACTACATTTCTGTCGTGCTGCGACGCAACAATACAACTCACCAGACTCATGTCCGGAACGCCGGGAAATGCGCTTTGTTTGCTCCATGTTTTGCCACCATCAGTGCTGGTTTGAATTAAACCATCGTCCGTTCCTGCAAAAAGCAGATTGGCATCTTTGGGGCTCTCGGCAAACCACATAATGTTTCCATAAATGGAAGTGCTCTGGTTTTTTGCAACCGCATCCACACTCCAAACCCTGCCCATAACCGAAAGTTTGTTTCTGTCCACACCTCGGCTCAAATCGGGGCTAATGCAAGTCCATGAATTGCCTCGGTCATCGCTGCGATAAACTTTATTAGCCGCAAAATACAATCGCTTATTATTGTGATGACTGATAATCAACGGTGCATCCCAGTTCCAGCGCAAACCGGGCTCTTCAAGTCCGGGTATGGGTTTAATGTCAATCTGTTCGCCCGTTTTGCGGTCGTAGCGAATCAATCCGCCGTACTGCCACTGACTGTAAACAATGTTGGGATCCAGCGGATCAACCTGAGTTTTAAATCCATCGCCGCCAACAGTGATAAACCAATCACTGTTGGGTATTCCATTGTCAGATGCGTTGCTGCTTGGTCCGCCAAGTGTATTGTTGTCTTGCGTTCCGCCGTAAACATAGTAAAACGGCTCGCTGTTGTCCACAGTAACCCTATAAAATTGGGTAATATTCAATTGATCCTTGTGAATCCAGTTCAATCCATTATCCCATGTTTCGTACAAACCGCCATCGCAGCCCACCAGCCAGTGGCGGGTATCTTTGGGGTCAATCCATATTGCGTGATTGTCTACATGCTTCCATTTTTCGCCTACACTGCTTACGGTTTTCCCTCCGTCGCGGCTCCATTTCAGCCAGGTATCCATGATGAAAATGCGGTTAGCATCAGTGGGGTCAACCATCAACTCCTGATAATAATTTCCTGCAGTACTGTAATCATTCACTTTCGACCAGCTTTCACCTTTGTCAGTGCTCACAAAAACACCACCTTTGCTTCCCTGCGCTTCTATCATCGCATAAACACGATCAGGGTTGGCAGGAGAAATACCTATTGTAATTCTGCCCAAATCTCCGCCCGGAAGTCCTGATGAAAGCTTACGCCAGGTTTTGCCACCATCGGTACTCTTAAACAATGCAGATTCCGGACCTCCACCAAGGTAAGTCCATTCATGTCGTCTGCGCTGATGAAATGCGGCATACAAAATCTCTGGATTTGACGGATCGAAATGAACCTCGTTGCAACCCGAGTTGTCACTTACTTGGTGAATACGCGCCCAGGTTTTACCACCATCCTCTGTTTTATAGAGTCCTCTCTCTCCTCCTTCTTTCCACAATGGTCCGTAAGCTGCTACAAAAACCACATTGCTGTTGCGGGGATGAATTTTAATCATGCCAATGTGTTCACTGGTTTTCAGCCCCATGTTGGTGAATGATTTGCCACCGTCCAAGCTGCGATAAATTCCGTTTCCATATCCCACACTGCGCTGGTTATTGTTCTCACCGGTTCCCACCCATACCACATTTGGATTTTGTTGATCAATGGCCAAACAACCAATACTTTGGGTTCCGTATTGATCGAAAATGGGATTGAAAGTGGTACCGTTATTATCGGTTTTCCAAACACCCCCGTATGCCGCGGCAATGTAATATTCCGAATGGTTGTTCGGGTTTACCGCTATATCAACAATACGGCCGCCGGTTACCGTTGGGCCAATGCTTCGAAATTGCAGCGAGTTTAAAACTCCCGCAGGAATGCTGTCTTGTGCTGTCAGCAATGAAGTGAAGGCAATTGAAGCCAAAAAAGCAAAGTGCTTAATATTTTTCATTGGGGCGTGAAATTAAAGGTTATTCCCGAAGACGCAAAGCAATTCAGGCTTTCCGACTCTCAAAATAGGTTTGAAGCATTGCAGCCACCGCATCCCAACTAAAACGACTGCTAATAATTTCTGCCCCAGCCCCGGATATTTTTTTCCAGTTTTCATCGTGCAAAAGCAAATCAATTACCTGCAATGAGAAATCTTCAGCTGTTTCCGCTAAAATAGCTCCCTCCCCACTTTCAATGCCCAAACCTTTAAAGCCAACACGGCTGCAAATCACCGGAATTCCCATTGACAAGGCCTCAAGCACTTTATTCTGAGTTCCTGCACCGAACCGCAATGGAGCAACGACAACCCTTGCTTTTGCATATTCATCTGCCATATTGAGCACAAATCCTGTAACCTCAACACTTTCCGATACCAGCTTTTGCACCCGGCCAACCGGCCTTTGTCCTGCGATGATAAATTTCGCTTCAGGAACAGAACTGAGCACAGTGGGCCAAATCTGCTCAACAAAATATTCAACAGCATCTACATTGGGCTCATAGTCCATGTTACCGGTAAACAAAACCCTGAATTTATGGGTTTCAAATGCTTCTCTGGGATGATAAATTGTCGTATCAACACCGTTTGGCAGCACATCTAAGTTGGCTTTTGAGTTGGCTTTCAGGTACTCGCAATCTTCTGGGCTGCAAACCAAATTCAACCCAAATCGAGGCAGGATTTCCTGCTCATAATTCAACAGTCTTTTGAACTCCATGCGCGCGAAGATGCGCATCCACAGATGTTTTGCATTTTCGGCCCTACGCTGCCAGTACAAGCTGAATGCGTCGGGCAAATCCAGTATTGCATGAGCCGGAACGCGAGCATTGAAATACTGTGCCATGCGCAAATGTTGAACATGTATAGCGTCGAACTTATGATTGCTCAATATATCATTCAATTTTCGGCTGAAACCTTTGGAACGAAAGTATGCCACCTGAAAAGGTTGTTTACCAAAAATCACAAACAGTGCATTCAAGGCGCTTTTCCATTTGGGCAAATAATAAATATCAACCGATTTGAAAACCTGTCTGAGTTCCTCAATATACTTCAGCTCTTCGTTAGATTGGGCGATGGTAATCAGATGAAGTTCATTCTGCTTTTTCAAGCGATTGGCCAGATTCCATATTTTCAATTTGTCGCCCCTGTAAGGAGGATAAGGAACCCGGTTAGCTACGAAAAGCAGTTTCATTGCGCAACAAAAATAAGTCGCTTGTCTAATTCAATGGTCAAAACAACCTTCAATCGTTTAAGTTTGCCGCTGAATAGGTAATATTGCGATATTAGTTTATGTTTAATCCAAGCAACCGAATAGGCGAAATTATTGAATCTGAAACCCTGGCTATGACCAAAAGAGCCCGGGAGTTAAGAGAAAGTGGCAAAGACATCATTAGTTTAAGTATAGGTGAACCCGACTTTAATACGCCAGAACATATTTGCAATGCGGCCTACAAAGCAATGCAGGATGGTTTCACGCATTATCCACCGGTAACAGGGCTGATGCAATTTCGGGAGTCCATTTGCGGGAAGCTGAAAAATGAGAACAACCTTGATTACAAACCCAATGAAGTTATTGTGAGTAACGGTGCCAAACACAGCATCATCAACGCTGTGCTGAGCATCGTGAATCCCGGCGATGAGGTAATCATTCCTGCACCGTTTTGGGTGAGCTATCCCAGCATGGTGGCCTATGCCGGCGGAGTTCCGGTGTACATCAGTGCCGGGGTTGAAAAGAATTTCAAGTTTACCGCCGCAGATCTCGAAAAGGCCATCACTCCTAAAACCAAACTGCTTATTTTTTCTTCTCCCTGCAACCCCAGTGGCTCAGTATTTAAAGAATCGGAATTGAAAGCTATTGCTGATGTTTTGCAGAAGCATCCACATATATTTGTCATCAGCGATGAGATTTATGAGAAAATTAATTATGTGGGAAAGCACATTAGCATTGGATCCTTTCCGGGAATGAAAGAAAGAACAGCCGTGGTAAACGGACTGGCCAAAGGATATGCCATGACCGGCTGGAGAATTGGTTACCTGGCAGGACCGACATGGTTGGTTTCAGCCTGCGAAAAAGTACAGGGATTATTCACCAGCGGTGCCAACAGTATTTCACAAATGGCAGGTATTGCGGCACTCGAAGGCGATCAAAAACCTGTGGAGGAAATGAGAGATACATTTAAAAAAAGGCGGGATTTGATGTTGGACAAACTTGCGGCCATTCCAGGTATGAAATTAAATGTCCCTGATGGAGCCTTTTATGTATTTCCTGATGTTAGTGATTACTTTGGGAAAAGGACCGGAAACAATACCATTGAAAATGCTGAACAATTGTGTATGTATCTTCTCAACGAGGCAGGTGTAGCAACCGTTTCGGGCACGGCTTTCGGTTTGCCCAAATGTATCCGTATTTCTTATGCGACCGATTTCAACAGCATAGAAAAAGCAATTGAACGCATGAGCATAGCATTGGCAAACCTAAGCTGATTTTCATAACTATCTTTGCAGGGCGATGAGTGATTTCACTGAAGAATTGTTTAGGCGTTTCACAGGCCTGAAAGTATTAATTGTTGGAGATGTCATGGTGGATAAATACATCTTCGGCAAAGTGGAACGAATGTCCCCTGAAGCTCCCGTGCCTGTAGTTGATGTCACCTCCTTCGATGCCCGTTTGGGTGGCGCCGGCAATGTAGCGCTGAACATACAAGCACTCGGAGGCATTCCGGTATTGTGTTCCGCTATTGGAAATGATACTGAAGGCGATGATTTAAAACAACTTCTTCAAAATGCCGGCATTTCCGACAGGGCCTTGCTCAGCAGCAACAAAAGAAAAACAACAACCAAAACACGAATTATTGGTAACAATAAGCAGCTGGCAAGAATTGATCACGAAGTAACAAACGACCTAGATGAACTGGATTCATATTACCTCGAGGAACATTTTCGCAGGGAACTTGAAACTGCCGCTGTTGTAATCATGGAAGACTACAATAAAGGAGTTTTGCACTCGGGAAACATTCCAACATTGATTCAACTGGCAAAAAAAGCCGGAGTGCCTGTAGTAGTTGACCCCAAGAAGGCCAATTTCACAGCTTTCAAAGGTTGCACATTATTTAAACCCAATCTCAAGGAAATTCGCGAAGGACTTGGAATATCTGTTGATGCATCCAACATCGAAAGTCTTGGTTCGGCAGTGGG
>CANHCW010000112.1 GCA_947459165.1 Flavobacteriales bacterium | reverse complement strand
TGATGTTTACTACGACCGATCGGCGCTTACATACAAGGCCTGGCTGTTGTTTTACAATGCCAAAACCGAGGTAAAAATGCGCGAGAAAATGGTAGATTACCTCAGTTCGGGTGCTGAAATGCACTGCCACAACAGGGCAATGGTCGCTGATGCCATGTTAAAACAATTTTCCGAAAACGGTGGTTTGCAAGGCGGCCTCATCCCCCGCTTAAAATCCAACGGAAAGGATATACAGACTTCACAGCTACCCCTGATGAGCAGGCTGAAACCCGGAGAAACCCTAGTACTTGAACACAAGGATGCGCCGGTTTTTGTGGCATTGAACCACAAGTTCAGAACCTACAAACCTTTGAGTGATTCGGGTAGTTTTGAAATCAGTTGTGAATGGCCCGCTCAAATGGAGCCCGGGAAAAATTACGAGGTGAAAATTAAAGTGAAAGCCAAACGCAATTTCAACGGAGTGGTGATTGATGTGCCCATTCCGGCCGGCTGCGGGTTTGCTGAAAAGTTGAGTTTTGAACAATTTTTTGAAAGTGAAAGGGAATACCGGGCCGACAGAATGATTGTGCAGGCCGAAACCATGCCTTTTGGCTCATACACCTTTACCATGAAATTACGCGCCCGGTATGCCGGTAACTTTAACGCCGCCCCCGCAAGGGCAGGATTGCAGTTTTACCCCGACAAATCGGCATATACCAAACCGCTAAAAATGATCATTCGATAGTTGAAAAGGAAATCATTTGTTTAAAATTGATTAAGCTGCTTTTAAGCATCGAAAAAAATTCCGATTTTTGCAGTTATGGAATTTCGTTGGTGTGCAAAAACAACTCCTTCAGCGGATAAAATAGCACGCCTTTCGGAAGCCCTGAAGGTGAGCCCTTATATCGCCACTATTCTGCTTCAACGGGGCATTGAAACCTACGAAGAAGCCGAAAAATTCTTCCGACCTAAGATTGAAGATTTGCACGATCCATTCCTGATGAAGGATATGGAAAAGGCCATGAATCGCATTGAACAGGCGCTTTCCGACAAAGAAAAGATTTTGGTTTACGGCGATTACGATGTGGATGGCACCACTGCGGTGAGTATTGTTTTCAGTTTTTTCAGTTCGCGGCACCCCGGTTTGATTGAATATTACATTCCGGATCGTTACAAGGAAGGATACGGAATCAGCCGCACCGGCATTGACTACGCTGCAGAAAATAATTTTAAACTGGTTATCGCGCTGGATTGCGGCATTCGTTCCAATGCTTTGATTGATTATGCCGCAGAAAAAGGGGTTGATTTTATTATTTGCGACCACCACCTGCCAGGCGATACCATTCCCAATGCCGCGGCCATTCTCAATCCCAAACAACACGACTGCGAATACCCTTACAAAGAACTGTCGGGTGCCGGAATCGGGTTTAAGCTTATACAAGCTTATGCTGATAAACAAGGCCTGCCTCTGGATTCCATTATGGAATACATAGATTTGGTGGCTGTGAGCATTGCCAGTGATTTGGTTGACATTCGAGGCGAGAACCGCACGCTGGCCTATTTCGGGTTGAAGCGGCTGAACGAATCGCCCTCACTGGGATTGCAGGCGCTGCTTGAAGGCGGAGTTCAAAAAAGCAACCTGAATATTTCAGACATTGTTTTCGGTATTGGACCCAGAATCAATGCGGCAGGACGAATTTCCGATGCCAAGGCGGCTGTAGCCGTGTTGATTGAAAAGGATTTCAACACCGCCAGAAAACTGGCACGGGTGCTGACTGAAAGAAATCACGAACGCAAGGAACTGGACAATGACCTTACCCGCGAAGCCATTTCGCTGATTGAGAACAATCCGGAATACGCTGCCAAAAAAAGTACCGTGGTATTCGGAAATCAGTGGCATAAAGGCGTGATTGGCATTGTGGCAAGCCGCCTGATTGAGCAGTTTTACAAACCCACCATCGTTTTTTCAGAAAACGACGGAATGCTCACCGGTTCGGCGCGCAGTGTAAAAGATTTTGATATTCATGAAGCCATTGGCGCTTGCGGCGAGGTGGTTGAACAGTTCGGGGGTCATAAGTACGCTGCCGGTCTCTCCATCAAAGCCGAGAATTTTGAAGAATTTTCGAGGCGTTTTGAGGATGTGGTTGTGAAAAATATTCACAGTTCATCGCTGGTTCCAGAGATTGAATACGACCTGGAATTGTCACTGGATCAAATTAATCCGAAGATGCTGAACATCATCAATCAGATGTCACCTTTCGGACCCGGCAATATGGTACCGGTTTTCAGAAGCAACAACCTGACCAGCCAAAGTACAGCGCGGGTTTTGAAAGACAAACACCTGAAACTGTCTGTTTCTCAAAATTCAACAAGCATGGACAGCATTGGTTTTGGCATGAGTCATTATTTGCCGGTGGTGAGCAACCGCCAAATTTTTCATGCCTGCTACCTGATTGAAGAAAATACCTTTAACGGGAGAACCAGTTTGCAACTGAGATTGAAAGATTTGAAACCCGCCTGATTGCGGTGAGTTCAATTGACCTTCCTGTAAATTCTATTTCACGGTTTGTTATCTGTGGTTAAATTGCGGCATGCGTCGCAGAGATTTTTTGGGTAAAAGTGCAGGACTGGCAGGTTCAGCATTGTTGCCGGCCGGATTGGGTGCTTTTTACAATATACCCGCATTACCAAAGGGTGAAGAACCTGAAAAAAATGAGGTGTACTGGGCGCAAATCAGTCAACTGTATCCGAGGCCTGAGGGTTACATCAATCTGGAAAATGGGTATTTCAGTCATCAACCCTTGCCGGTTCTGGAATTTCACAGGCAAAAGGAAAGGGATTTGAACACCCGCAATAGTTGGGTAATGCGACGGGAACAAACCGGCATTATTGAAAACAGCAGAAAGGATTTGGCTCAATTTTTAGGTTGTGATGCGGAAGAATTGGCAATTACAAGAAACACCACCGAATCACTGAATACAGTGATTATGGGTTATCCCTGGAAAAAGGGAGACGAAGTGGTGATTGGCGATCAGGATTACGGAAGTATGGTTGAGGCTTTCAAACAGGCTGCCAACCGATATGGCATAAAGCTGAGAGAAGCCTCAGTGCCTTTGAATCCTGTTTCAGATGAGCAGGTGGTGAACGCATACAGCAGTTTGTTTACCTCAAAAACGAGGATGGTGCATATTACGCACCTCATTAATTTAACCGGTCAGGTTGTACCAGTTGCGGCGATAGCCGCAGTAGCCAGAAAAAAAGGAATTTTAAGCGCTGTTGACAGTGCTCATGCTGTGGCGCATATTCAGTTCAGCATTCCCGATTTGCAAGCCGATTTTGTGGGAGCCAGTTTGCATAAATGGCTTTGCAATGCATTGGGGACGGGCTTTTTATGGATGAAAAAAGAGCATATTGAAAAGATTTGGCCACTGATGGGCGATACAGGCTTACCCAAAACCAACATCAGACGCTTTGAACACCAGGGAACACGACCACTGCACACGATTGAAAGTATTGGCGAGGCTTTGCGTTTTCACCAGAAAATTGGCAGTGAACTGAAAGAAAAACGCTTGCGGTACCTAATGCAATACTGGACAAGCAAAGTGACAGATTTGCCTAAAATTAAGCTGCTTACCCCCCATCGCGACGATAAACGATGCGGGGCCATTGCCAATGTGGCTGTTGATGGATACAGTCCCGACGAACTGAGCAAGGTGCTGTACGATAAGTTCCGCATTTTTACCGTAGCCATAAATCACCCTGTGGTGAACGGAGTTCGGATTACGCCGCATTTGAGCAGTTCACTTGAAGATTTGGATGCACTGGTTGCGGCATTGACGACACTTTGACGGGCTGACCAAAATCAGGTTTCAGGCCGTTTAAAAGCCATAAACTTGAACCTTTATGAAGGTTCGGAACAAAACCATTGTTATTACAGGGGCGGGAAACGGCATGGGGAGGGAAATGACTCTGTTGCTGCTGCAAAAAGGCGCCCGTGTGGCGGCAGTTGATGTTAATGAAAATGCCCTGAAGGAAACACAAAAAATGGCCGGTTTGCTGCATGGCAGCATGACCACACACATAGCCAACATTGCCGATTTGCAGTTGGTGGAACAGTTGCCGGAGGTTGTTTTGTCAAGGCATCCGAATATTGACGGTTTGATTAACAACGCCGGAATTATTCAGCCTTTTCTTCGGCTGAACGAACTGGATTATAAGGACATTCGCAGGGTGATGGACATTAATTTTTGGGGAACGCTGTACATGACCAAAACTTTTCTCCCCCATTTATTGAAAAGACCGGAGGCCCACATTGCGAATATTTCCAGCATGGGTGGATTTTTACCGGTTCCCGGGCAAAGTTTGTATGGAGCAAGCAAAGCTGCAGTGAAACTCTTAACCGAGGGATTGAGATCGGAATTGTTGGGAACGCCTGTGGGTGTGAGCATTGTTTTTCCCGGCGCCATAGCCACGAACATTTCAGCCAATTCGGGTGTGGTGGGACCTGAAATTCCGGAGGGCGAAATGAAAAATTACAAAACGCTGCCCGCCAGGAGGGCTGCAGAAATCATAATTGCCGCAATAGAAAACAATGATTTCCGGGTTTTAGTTGGAAAAGACGCCTCATTTATGGATTTTATATATCGGTTAAACCCCAAAATGGCGGCCAACTACATTCAAAAGAAAATGAAGGCATTGCTGAAATAAATGTTCAGCGGTTTTTGACTTTCAGAAAAACACGCACATCGTATATGGAGTCTTTCGCCGGGAAATAAGCCAGTTCTTTGTACTCGGTCAGTTTCCTCATATCCGATAAGGGCATGGGAGCATCGCGCCGGGCGTGAAAATTGTCCCACAAAACCACGCTGCTGTCGGGCATCCAGTCTTTTCCGGGTTGTTTGTCAATACTCCAGATATAATAGGTTTGGGCTTTTTCGGGAGTTTCCCAGGGATCGAGATTGAGTTGTGCATTGAGCCATGGCAGTTGATGCAACAGAACCTTTCGGTCGAGTTGTTCGGATTTAATAAATTCAATGGCTTTGTTAATTTGGGGTTCTCCGGGGAAAGCTGCTACAGTTGGAGTATTTTTCCAGGGCCAGGGAGTTCCGCTGCCCTTGTAGGCATGATAAACCATGCTGAGCAACATACCTGAAACGAAAATGCGGGTAAACCACTTTATTTCCACAGACAGCAGTTTATCGGTGGCATACTGAGCCAGTAACGCGGTAACCGGAGCCACCATGAGAAATACTCTAATGAGGCCATGTGAGCCATAACTCCCCGTATACCACAACCAAGAGTGGGCAAAGAAGAAACTGAAAAACAAAGGGATTAACAGCCAATAACCAAAGCGGCTTTTTTCTTCAGGGGTTTTGCGTTGCAAGAGATAAACAGTGTGGGCAAGCAATAACAACAGGGTCAATCCGGCTAACAAAACCACCACAATGCCCCAAATTTGCTTGAACGCGTTGGCATAGTGCAGAAATTCACCATGCCCGGGATCGAAGCGCTGTTCAACTTCGGCCTTGTAATATGGATTGTGGGTGAGAATCCAGCCCAAATCACCGCTGAGAGCCGCCCCTGCTATTGCCAGCACAAAGGTGCCGGAAAACAACCAGGGAAGTTCTTTCCATCGCCGTTTGATGATAAAGTAAAATGCTATGGCCACCATGAGTACGAAACCTTCTGATCTGAAAAAGGGCAGAAACGATGCGCACAAAGCGGCGGCAATAAAGCGATGAGATGCCAGCAAATACAGAATAATACTCAGAAACAGGGCATTCAGGGGTTCGGTTAAGCCGCTGATGGTATTGCCGAATACAATGGGCTGAAAAATAAAATACAGGGCTGCCAGCCAAGAAAGTCGCATATTCAGGCGCTGAGCCGTGAGGTAGCAAACCCAGGCAGTAAGTAATACACACAGCGTGTTCATGAGATAAACGCCCTGAATACCAAAACGAGCAAACGGCGAGGCAATCAGTGTAAAAAATGGTTTGCCCCATTGCTCTCCAAATAAAAAGGGATGTTTGCCTGCAAATCGGGCGTAGAGATAGTGATTCCAGCTGTCTTGTCCACCTGCGGGCCACTCTGCCCTCAGCCAAAAAAGCACAAAGAGAAACAGCGAAAACAGTATGACTCCAAGAGCCGCTGTGCTATTGAGTATATTTCTTTTGGAAAAGACCAAAGCACCTGCAATTAAAGGTTTTTTTCGAAATGCAACACCCTCAACTCAGGTTCAGGCAAAAAATAAAATGTAAAGTAATGAAAAGTGATCAATAGGTGCTGTGAACAAGCATCATATCGTTGATGCGTTTTTCAGCAAGCTTGATGGCGGCCTGCTGGTTGTTTACATTCTGAGCCGAGGCCATTTGGTAAACATCGAGCAGGGTTTTGTAAATGTTCTCAGCCTGAGCCATAGCCTGTTCTCTAACATAGCCATTGTATTCGCTGTAAACATTTATCAAACCACCGGCATTGATAACAAAGTCGGGAGCATAAACAATGCCTTTGGCTTTGAGTTGATCTCCGTGGATTTTTTCGTCTTCCAGCTGATTATTTGCCGCACCGGCCACCACGCTGCATTTCAAACGGGGAATGGTATTGTCGTTCAAAATGGCACCCAGTGCGCAAGGAGCAAACACATCCACATCCAGATCGTACATATCTTCACCGCTTACGGGAATAGCACCATATAATTCTGCGGCTTGACGAATTGCTGCATCATTGATATCTGCAACATACAATCTTGCACCTTCTTTGTGCAAGTGTTCGAGCAGGTGCATACCAACTTTGCCTATTCCCTGAACTGCAATGCTTTTTCCAGTTAAACTATCATTTCCCCAGGCATTTTTAGCAGACGCCTTTATGCCGACATAAGTTCCAAATGCAGTAACGGGGGAAGGATCCCCTCCACCACCCATAATTTCAGGCAAGCCCACCACATGATCGGTTTCCATTTTAATGAATTCCATGTCGCGGGTGGTAGTTCCCACATCTTCGGCGGTGATGTATTTTCCGTTGAGGTTTTCAACAAATCGACCGAACTTACGCATCAATGCTTCGCTTTTTTGAGTTTTGGCATCGCCTATGATAACGGCTTTGGCTCCGCCAAGGTTTAAACCTGCAACAGAAGCTTTGTAAGTCATGCCGCGACTGAGACGCAAAGCATCGCGAATGGCATCGCTTTCCTTGGCATAGGTCCACATGCGCGTTCCACCCAGCCCGGGCCCCAGTACTGTATTGTGAATTGCAATTATAGCCTTAAGGCCTGTTGCGTTATCTTGACATAAAACGAT
>CANHCW010000111.1 GCA_947459165.1 Flavobacteriales bacterium | reverse complement strand
TCCAACTGTGGTTCATAAGTGCGCCATCAAACCACCGGGAAGACTCATTGTATATTTTGATTAACCCTACCCCTTTTGCATAGTAGTAGTCGCTTTTGCCACCACCGCAATAGTCCCTGCATTGCTGCATGACATAGTCATTGCCGATCCTGAAAACCCGCACTGTATCGAAGGTCATGTTGTTGAGGGTGTAGTTGGTGAGGAGCTTTATTTGGTAAACAACTTTTTTATCAGAAGTGTAATAAGGATTTCCAAAAACTTCGAGCGTGCCATCCAGACCTTTATCACCTATTTCATCTTTGTGTTTATCAAAAACATAGGCTCTGTCCGGAAACGGAAACGCATCCACCAGTTGCCCGCTGCTGCGGATGGTCCAGCGGCTGATGTTGCCGTGCCCGTCTCTGAAATTGCTGCGCACATCTATGTAAAAGGTTTCCTGCACCAGGGTAATGTGTTTGCTCCATTCCTCCCTGCCTTTTTGGATAGACTGGCCTATGGCCAAATCCTGCACCCATTGGCTGTCTATCTCCTTGGTTATATCGTGCTCATACACCCAGTAGCTGCCTTTGTTAAAGCACATGTAGTTTTTGGCATCATCCAGTCCGTGGGTGATGGTTATGGGGTCTTTGGGTGGCGGTTCAGGCTTGCACGCATTCAGCAGCAGCAGGGTGGTGCAAAGCAGATAAAGGCAGGTTTTGGTGAGGGTGGGCATGGGGTGTAGAACAAAGTTATGTTTTTTTAGTTAACAGTTGACAGTTAACAGTCGACAGTTTTGGTGTATAGTTTAAAGTGTATAGTTTGTTTTCCCGTGGTTGGTCTTTATTCAGCAGTTGTCACGCTGAGCCCGCCGAAGCGCGGCAACTGCGCAGTGCTTATGACCTGTTGTTTGGTGTACCGCCCGACCCTAAAATGCATCCCCGGAGGAGTCGAATAGAACTCTTGAGCAAAGTAAACATCAAGTTTTAATCAATAATTGGCATAACCATAGGTGATAGCCCTGCCTAATCTTCGTACAAACTATAGTTATCTTCGCAGTTGTGACAGCACAAAGCAAAACCATTTACATTATTGGAGGGTGCAATGGGGCGGGTAAAACCACAGCTTCATTCACCATTTTGCCTGACATTATCGATTGTAAGGAGTTTGTTAACGCCGATGAAATTGCCAAGGGACTGTCGCCTTTTCAGCCCGAAAGCGTTTCTTTTGAAGCCGGGCGCATAATGCTTCAGAGAATTGAAGAAATGGTTAAGCAGGGAAGGACCTTTGCTTTCGAAACCACCCTGTCGTCTAAGATTTATAGAAAACGCATTGAGGCCGCCCGCATGCAGGGGTATTCTATATTTCTGTTTTTTTTTTGGCTTCAAAGTCCCGAATTGGCCATGGAACGCGTTCGAGTAAGGGTAATGGAAGGCGGACATTTTATAGATCCGCAAACCATTGTAAGAAGGTATTTCAGGGGTATATATAATCTGTTTAATGTATATTTGCCACTCGCAAACAGCGCTATGATATTGGATAATTCCACCGGTGCTCCTGAATTGCTGGCTGAAAAAACGAATAATGGAGAGATGTTTGTATCCAATGCCAGTGGTTTTCAGCAATTAATTGACATAGCAAAATGAAACCCGCAGAACAATCTGAATTCAGCAAAAAGGTTATGGCCGGTCTTCAAAAGGCCTATGCCAACCTTATCGAGTTCAAGCGCGATCGCAAATCGGTGCTGGTGGTGCTGAAGGATAAAAAGATTGTGCTGGTAAAACCGTAATTTTAGTTGACAGTTAACAGTTTACAGTCGACAGTTTTAGTGTAGAGTTTAAAGTTTACAGTGTACAGTGGGCTCTGTGTCTAGGCCTGAATTTTTTATGTTTTGGGTTTGTTCACCGGTTGTCACGCTGAGCTAGTACCAAAGTACCATAGCTATTTAGCAGTTGTCACGCTGAGCCCGCCGAAGCGCGGCAACTGCGCAGTGCTTATGACCTGTTGTTTGGTGTACCGCCCGACCCCGAAGGGGTCGAACCCGCCATAACCCACAATGCAATTGTGGGTTATGAGCCAACGGTATTACCCAACCCCGAATGGGGTTGAACGCCGCACCCTCACCGCCACTGCGAAAGTATCAGCGTGGCGCACATTACCCCCGCT
This sequence comes from Flavobacteriales bacterium, assembly GCA_947459165.1. Taxonomy (GTDB): domain Bacteria; phylum Bacteroidota; class Bacteroidia; order NS11-12g; family UBA955; genus RGEC01. The sequence goes on along the minus strand of CANHCW010000111.1, from coordinate 5,262 downwards.
GTGTGGTAAAGACCGTCCAGCATGAGTAATTTCCGGCTGAGACAGGCTTTGAGATTTGCCAATAATGGAATAGTTTTGTCTAAGACATATGAATATGCTGGTTGATTTAATCTCATTTATGAGTAATTTTAAATTTATTTTTTTCGTTACAATGTAAACAGGACTGGCAGGAATTCATTTTTGTAGAATTTAAATTTCCTATTATCTTTGTCATTTAAAACCAATCATGTATAGATTATTTACATTTATTTCAGTGTTACTTGTTCTCAGTTTTGTAACTTTTAGTTCATGTAAGAAAAAGGACAAGCCAGCGCCCACGCCCAGTACTATAGAAATGCTTACTTCAAATGGTAGCAAAACTTGGCAAATTGAGAAATTGTATATCAATGACACCCTCTTTAGCTTGAATGCTGAACAGTTAAAATACACCCGCACTTATAAATCAGATAGTACATTTTTCGATTCTGATGGTATTGGTGGTAAGTATGTGTTAATTGAGAATGGTGGAAAGCTGATTGAAACTTTAACCACAGGCGGCTCGGGGATTTTGACCTACAAAGTAGAGAGTTTAACAACGGGTAACCTTGTGCTCAGACTTACCGGTGACGGCACGAACATCCTGAACAATCAATTCCATTTCCGTGCGAAATAAACTTCTAACAGGGGGCCTGTTATTCATTACCGGAGCAATCAAAGCCCAGGTTATGGTTTACGGTGGCTTTGTGTCTTTTGCACTTTCAGGCAGTCTTCAATCCTCAGCCAATGGTGGCGGAGGTGTTTTTGCCCAGGATTATAAAAATACCTGTATCATGCTACAAGCAGGTCCTGCTATAGGAAAATCTGAGTTGTTCAATAACTCGGGGATGTTTAACGATTATTGCTTGCAAAAACAAAGCTTATCTGGAATTAAGATTTACCCCAATCCCGGATACGGAAAATATACAGTAGAAGGCAAGGATATTGAGTCATTTGAGGTTATGAATTACTTGGGACAGCAAATAATTCGCCAGGAGAATGTAGTTGCCGAATCGGGTGTTTTTGATATAAATATCAAAGAATCGTCAGAAGGAAATTATTACATCAAACTTTACAAAAACGACGGCAGTGTTGTCGTAAAACCAATAATTAAAATAAACAATTAAACATGAGAAAGACTTTAGGTTTTCTTTTGCTTTTTATTTCGGGAGTTGTTTCGTTGCAAGCCCAAACCGCCCCGCCCAATGGAATGATTTATCAGGCAGTGGCGCGGGATGGAAGTGGCAACCTGGCGGTTAGGCGCACCATATATGTACAAACTACCATTTTAAAGGCGACTGCTACCGGTACAGTGATGTACGCTGACGAGCACAAAGTAAACAGCAATGCAGATGCAATGTTCACAGTGATTGTAGGTCAGGGAACTTATCTTTCAGGAACATTTAAAAAACTGACAGATATTCCATGGGACAAGGATAAATATTTCTTCAATTTAAAGATTTGTGTTGCGCCCAGCATTCCTGGAACCGGATGGAAGAAGAAGTTTGTTGACATTGGAACTACGCAGTTTTGGACGGTGCCTTACGCAATGCAAGCAGGCAAAAGTTCTGATTCCCTTCAGTTGATTATCAATGGTAATCAAAGGCAAATAAAATTGGGTAACTACAGTCCAGTTTATTTCACTGTAGCCGATGGTGATACTTTATCTTCCAACGAACTTCAAACGATATCACTGAATGGTGGGAGATTGATTTTGAGCCAAAATGGTGGCCTGTTAAATTTACCAGATTCAAGCGCAGTAAATGAATTGCAGAATATAATTCGTGTGGGTGGAAAAATTACTTTAAGCCAAGGAGGTGGAAGTTTTGTTTTACCGGATAGTTTGTCCAATAATGAAATTCAAACCATTACAAGAACCGGTGGAAGAATAAGTCTTGACTTAGGTGGTGGGCAAATCACTCTCCCCGACAGCAGTTCAACAAATGAAATACAAAGCCTAAAATTAAAAGGAGATAGCCTGTTGCTAAGCAATAGCAATGGGGTCGATTTGTATCCTGTTTTGGGCGCAGGGACCGTCAAAATGAAGGATTATAAAATTCCTGATGGCATGACAAATGCCCAAAAGATTAAAGTGAATATAGTCCCCTACACAACAACCTCGCCTTCAACCACAAGTATTACACCTTACACAGTGCCAGCAGGAAAAAATTTATACATAAAAAAGGTAAACTTAACAACACCATTTTGGCAATGTTCGGCGGGCTTTTATGTAAACGGGGCATTGATTATTCCTTCTGCTGGGGCAGGATGCGGGTATGTACATACAAATCCAATTTTGGTTGGAGAAAATATGGTTATAACTGCTAATTTAGGATGTTCAGGTAGTCAGTCATGTTCCTACTGGTATTGCGACTTTGAAGGTTATTTAGTGGATAAAACCGTCACGGTTATTTGTGATAAAAACAATTACACTGTTCCCTCCGGAAATATCTTTATTGTCGTTGGAATCAGCTCTTATCCCGATATCTACACCTCGGGGGAAGTCGTTCCAGCAGGCACGAATGGTTATTTGCTAAAAAAGTAATTAAATAATTTTATTTGTAATTACTTTCATTCTGCCTTTAACCTTCTGGATCCTTTGGTTGACAAGGATTTAATGCCAATGCTTTTGAAAATCAAGCGGTTCATCGAGGTTGAGAAAAATGGGTCAGTGTAACTGCTTGTAAAAGGATAAATTTTTGTTTTCCGTCTTATTCTGCTGCATAAAAGTAGTTTACAGTATAAACTTGCGCTGCAGTACCGTGTGGCGTTTTAAGTTTGGGCAGTGATATTTCGGCTCGGTTGAATGAGGTTATTTGTCAAGTGTCATTCGTTGTACCGCCCGACCCCGAAGGGGTCGAACCCGCCATAACCCACAATGCAATTGTGGGTTATGTGCCAACGGTATTACCCAACCCCGAATGGGGTTGAACGCCGCACCCTCACCGCCACTGCGAAAGTATCAGCGTGGCGCACATCACCCCCGCTGTGTGGTATAGTCCGTCCAGCATGAGCAATTTCCAGCTGCGGTTGGTCCAAATGTAGGTTGAGGCAAGCGAAGCAAAACTGATGCACAAGCCAATCAAACCGCCCATTTTTACTGCGGCAGGAAGCAGAATGCATCCGGTGATAAATACAATATAGCTGAGGGCGAAGGTAATCACCGACACATAAATCAGGTGGCCAATCATCATGCCTGCCATGGTTCTGCCATCGGGTCTTTCAATGGTGGTACCTTGGTTTTTCCATTCGTCTGACCAGGTTTTGCCAAACATGGGGCCAAACCACAAGGCGCCCAAACTCCAGTAAGCCGCGGCGGCGGCAATGAGTGCCAGAAAATTCTGGTCTTGCAGGTATTGATTCAGATACATAGCGGGATGATTTTTTCGGCAATTTATAAAGTATCTTCTAAAAAGCAAACCTCAGCCGTTCTTAAAATCATTTTTTTAAGGTTAAATGGTGGTTGCGCTGAATTGCTTTTACCCACCCTTCAGCCAAACTGCGCTTCACTGCTATGTGTATTTCAACTTGCTCGCCGTAAACACAATTCACCACTTTGGCTTTGAAATTGGGTAGCAGTCGGTGTATGTCTTGCTCATGGGCAAAATCGCAGGTGATGCAGAAATTGTCTTCAACAAATGCTGTTTCTGTCTTTAAACCCTCTAAACAACCCATGGCAGTGCGTCCATAAGCATCAATCAAGCCGGGAATACCAAGCTGGGTGCCGCCGAAATAACGAACAACCACAACACCCACATTGGTTAGGTTGCGGCTTAAAATGGCCCTCAAAATGGGCTTGCCGGCTGAGTTGGATGGTTCTCCGTCGTCAGAAGCCCTTTGTGCAGATTTGTCCGGGTTCAACACAAATGCATAGCAATGATGTGTAGCATCAGGAAATTCAGCTTTCAGCCCGGTGAGTTTGCTCTTAAACTCAACCTCTGATTTAATTGAATAAGCAAATCCAAGAAAACGGCTGCCGCGTTCCCTTAACGAAAAGGTGCTTTCCCCAATCGGCTGAGTGTATTCATCAGAAAACAACATTTAAGTTCATCAAAATAATGGCCACGGCGCTTAACCCCAAGCCGAAATACCCCAGTGTGCTGATTTTCTCCTTAAAAAAGATAACTGAAACCAGTGTGCTCAATGCCACCACACCTATGTTGTTTACTGCGAAAAACCAGGCCGTGCTGCCATTATAATGACCAATGCCGCCGAACATAGCCAGCAATGAAAGGTAATTGGTGGTTCCCAGCAACATCCCTCCCAAAAGCTCTCTCATGCCCGGCTTTTTTCCTTTGTAAAAAAACAGTAGAATGATCAATCCAATTATCCCTGCAGATCCAAAAACAATGGTGCTGAGTTTGTAATCGTTCACCACGGCCCCGTAATGATTTTTCACCATGTTCAGTCCAGTGTCAACCAAACCTGAACCTATAAATACCAGAACCAGCACCCACAAGCCGTTGTTTTTCCCTTCTGAATGATTGTTGATGGGTCTCATCAGGTACACACAAACCAGCGACAAGGCCATGCCCATCAGCTGCCACAAGTAAACGGGCTCTTTCAAAAAAACAATACTGTAAGCCGCGGGCAAAACCACACTCATTTTGGCCGCCACTGAAGTGGCGCCAGCACCCGCATTGCGGGTTGACAGTCCCATGAGATAAAACGCCGAAATGAAGAAAAAACCAAGCACGGCTATGCGCGGCAGCCAGGGTTGATTCCAAACCGGATTGGAAAACAAATTGTCCTGCCCCAGAAACAGATTGCCCAGAACAAAGCATGTGAGATAGTTGAAAACAATGGCGGGAAAAATTTCCACCTTAAATCGGCCAAACAGCTTAAAAATAACCATCAGGGCCGAGCTGCTGACCACGCTGAAAATAAGCCACATCATGTTGTTGCCCCCCGATAATAGGAAATGATGTCTTCGGCTGTTTCGTCGGTTGTTGTTGCCAACATGTTTATTTGGGGTGCGGAAATCCCTTCGTTCAATCGCATGTTTTTACTCTGTATCACCCTGATTTCGTCATACAAACTGGCATCCATAAACCGTTGCAGGGTATTGGGACCGCCCTCTACCAGCACAGATAGAATTTGCTTTTCGTAAAGCTTGTTCATTATCTTTTGTAAACCGTTTTCAGGTTTGAAAAGCATAAATTCTATGTGATTTTCTTTTCCCTGTTTGATGCAGTTAAACACCAACGATTCTTCACTTCCTTTCAAAGCCGGAGCTTGCAGTTGGGG
>CANHCW010000110.1 GCA_947459165.1 Flavobacteriales bacterium | reverse complement strand
TGCAGGTCGGGTGATATTTTGGTGTTTAGCAGTGAAATCAGAGGTCTGCTTGCATCCGGAATGTTTAAACCCAAGCTGAACAGGCGTGCATTGGGCAATTACCTTATGTTTCAAACGGCTTACAGTCCGGACACAATGGTAAACGGTGTTCAAATGCTGCCTGCCGGTTCTTTTGCCATCGTAGATCAGAAAGGTTTTGGTGTAAGGCACTACTGGCGCATGGAGGATTGCAGGGATAAATACACCTTACCCGGTCCTTATGAGAAAGTGATTAAACAAACCAGGGAATTGCTGTTCAAAGCCGTTGAAAAAAGGCTCGTGGCCGATGTTCCGGTGGGCGCTTTCCTTTCAGGGGGTATTGACAGCTCGGCAATTGTGGCCGCAATGAGCAGGGTGTCAGACGGCAAAGTCAAAACTTTTAATGTGTATTTCGATGAACACGAATACAGCGAGAAACGCTTTGCAGAACTGGTAGCCAGTAAATACAAAACCGAACATCACCCCATTTTGGTGAGGCCAGATGAGTTTCTCGAAAGCATTCCCGAGGCATTGAACGCAATGGATCATCCGGGAGCAGACGGAGTGAATACCTATGTTGTCTCCAAATTCACCAAAAAAGCAGGGATAACAGTGGCATTGAGTGGGATTGGGGGAGACGAACTCTTTGGCGGTTATCCGGTATTTAAAAATATTCAGAAGCTAAAAAAGCTAAAACTTCTGGGTAGTTTGCCTCAGGGAATCAGAAAAGGAGTGGCGGCCTTGCCTCTCAGGTTTACAAAAGGACCGGCGGCAAAAAGACTTGAAATGCTGTTGGAATTGAGTCGGTGGGATTGGGCTCATATTTACCCTGTATTCAGGCAAGAGGCCAGTTTGGCAGAATTGGAGCAGGCCGGAGTTGAGTGGCATCCCTATTTTCAGACTGATACTGACAATGCGTTTGGCAGTAAATTGATTTCTGAAATTACGATTGCTGAATGCAGTACTTACCTTGAAAATGTGTTACTCAGGGATACCGATCAAATGAGCATGGCGCATGCATTGGAGGTGAGGGCTCCGTTTCTTGATAAAGATCTGGTTGAGTTCATGCTGGCTATGCCAGACGATTTTAAACCACTTAATCCACCTAAAAAACTGCTAATTGATGCTATGGGAGACTTACTGCCCGCAGAAATTTGGGACAGGCCAAAAATGGGTTTTACTTTTCCATGGAAAAACTGGATTGGCAAAGAATTGAACGAATTCTGTTCTGAAAAACTGCTTGTCCTGAAAGAAACAGGAGTTTTTGAAGATGCTTATATCAACAGGTATTTGGGAGAACTTAAGCAACGAGACACCCGCAACTGGTTTCAGATTTGGAATTTGACAGTGTTGTCCAACTGGATTACCAAGAACAATATTTATGTCTCATAAGCCACTTGTGGTAATTGTCGCTGATTGGTTTGATCCTGCTTTCAGGGCTGGAGGCCCAGTCAGGTCTGTTGTGAATCTTATTGATAACATGCACGAAGAATATGACTTTAAGATTATTTGTGGTAGTGTTGATTATGGTGAAACCTCGGAATTAAAAGAAATACACACTGAAGTTTGGACTGACTGGCAAAGCAAGGCTGAAGTCTATTACATGTCTTCGCGGAAACAAAGAAGAAAACACATTTTCAGGTTGTTGGATGAGTGTGATCCTGATATTCTTTATGTGCAGGGAATATTTTCAAAAACCTTTAGCATTTTGCCTTTGATTTGGTGGAAACAGGCCAAGAGGGGTAGGCTGGTGGTCGCACCCAGGGGAATGCTTTATGCTTCAGCGTTGCAAATTAAAAAGTTAAAAAAACGACTATTTCTTTTTGTAACAAAAACAATGGGCTGGTACAATCATGTAGTATGGCACAGTACGAACAAGCAAGAGACCAATGAAATTAAAAGCGAATTGGGATTCAAGGCTGAAATTATTGAAGCCATGAATTTTCCCGTTTGGAGGAAATGGCCCGAACACGAACCTGATTTTAGCAGTGATAGCCTAAAACTGTTATGTGTAAGCAGAATTTCTGATGAAAAAAACCCTGTACTATTGATTAATGCGCTATCAAAATTAAATATACCGATAGAATTGAGTATTGCCGGCGATTATTCTAATGAAGATTACTTCAAAAAATTTATGGATAAAGTAAACGCTTTGCCTAATCATATTCGGGTTCATTATTTGGGCTCTGTGCCTCAGGAAGAGATTTCTGATTTATATAAAAAAAATCAGTTGTTTGTTTTACCCACTAAGGGTGAGAATTTTGGACATGCTATAGCGGATGCATTAATTCACGGACTGCCTTGTGTAATAGGCGAAAACACTCCATGGACTGATAGTGTAAACGGTAAGGCCGGATGGTGCCTTCCTATGCAGGAGGAAGCCTTTGCCAATGCAATTTTGTTATTTCATGGCATGTCTGCTCAAGAAAAGCAAAAGATGAGTGATGCAGCACAATATGTTGCAGTGAACAAACTTGACGCTGAAAAAATAAAGCCGGGTTACCGCAAATTGTTTAAAATTGAAACAGAAGACGAATGAGCAGTTTGCCCTCAAAAATTAAAATTGGCATTATTGGTGGCGGTCAGCTGGGTAAAATGCTAATCGAAGCCTCTCGTCCTTGGAATACACGCACAGTGGTTCTTGAATCGGATAAGAATTGCCCTGCATCTCTTGTGGCTGATGAGATCATTGTCGGAAGTTTGATGGATGCCGATAAAATCCGTGAACTAGCCGTGGTATCCGATGTGGTGACTTTTGAAATTGAACACATCAATGCCGAAGCTTTAAAATCATTGGAAGAGCAAGGAAAAAAGGTCATTCCTTCAGCTGCTGTTCTTCAGCTCATTCAAGACAAAGGTCTTCAAAAAGAATTCTACTCAAAAAATCAGATACCCACAGCCAAGTTTAAACTTTGTCATTCGCAGCAGGATTTAATAACCTTTTCAGATGAGTTTGACGGAACGCAGCTGGTAGTAAAACACAGAAAAGGTGGTTACGATGGAAAAGGGGTTGAAATTGTAACAAAAAACGACATACATACCGGAAGGTATATTTATCCCGGGCCCTGTTTAATAGAGGAATACTGTGAGGATATGACTGAGTATTCGGTCATTGTTGCCGCAGATCAATTTGGCAACCTGATTACCTATCCATTAATTGAAATGTATTTCAATCCGAGGAGCAATTTGGTTGAATTTCTGTTTTCTCCTGCTGAGGTAACCGAAGATTTGGAAAAGAACTGCACAGAAGTAGCCCTTCAAGCGGTAAAAGCTTTAAATAGTGCCGGGTTGTTTGCTGTGGAGTTGTTCGTCGATAAAGAGTCCCGTGTTTTGGTGAATGAAATTGCACCCCGACCCCACAACAGTGGTCATCACACCATAGAAGGCAGTTATACCAGTCAATTTGAGCAATTAAACCGAATATTGCTGGGATTGCCATTGGGAAATACGGAAATGGTGAAACCATCTGCTATGATTAACCTGGTGGGTGGTGAAAATCAATTAGGAGAATATAAATTAAAATTTGCTAATGAATTGCTTCAATTACCGGGAGTCTATATTCATTTATACAACAAAAAAGAAATAAAACCCAATAGAAAAATGGGTCACATTACAGTCATGGCAGATAGTATTGATGAACTTATGTTGAAGGCAAAAAAAGTTCAGGAAATGGCAGTTTTTGAAGCCTAAAAATAAATATAAACCAAATAAAAAATGGAGGCTAAAGGGCCTCCATTTTTTATTTTTATTCCAAATGTTCAAACAGTTAAAATTTCTTTTTCTTTAGCAGAAAGAACTTCTTCTGTTTTTTTAATAAAATTATCTATATGTTTTTGAATTTCTTCTTCAGCTCCCCTGGCCTCATCTTCACTTAAACCCTCTTTTTGCAGGGCTTTTACTTTTTCCATAAAATCTTTTCTGATGTTTCTGATGCCCACTTTGCTGTTTTCTGATTCTGCCTTGGCCATTTTTACCAGGTCTTTGCGGCGTTCTTCAGTCAATGGTGGAACATTGATGCGAATCATTTCACCGTCGTTTTGGGGTGCAAAACCCAGGTTGCTATTGATGATGGCCGTTTCAATAGGCCTGATCAGGGTTTTATCCCAGGGTTGAATGGCCAAAGTTCTGGCGTCAGGGGTGTTTACATTGGCCACCTGACTAAGGGGTGTGGGCGCACCGTAATATTCCACCATCACCCCTTCCAGCATGCCTGGACTTGCCTTTCCTGCCCGGATACGGGAAAATTCAGCGTGTGTGTGAGAAAGGTTTTTTTCTAATTGCTCTTTGAGTTGTTGAAGTAATGCGTTGACCATTTGAATACCTTGTTAACCTGGCACAAAAATACATGAAACGAGCAAAAAGGTGTTCAAATCGTTTAAAGTACAGCTTTTTCTTGTGGATAAGCCTTGCAGACGCTAATTTTGAGCAAAATTTCAAACATGAATACAATGCTTTTTCTGAACGGGCAAGACTGGTTAATCGTTTTGATACTGGTGCTTTTGCTCTTTGGAGGTAAGAAAATTCCGGAACTGATGCGTGGACTGGGAAGAGGCGTGCGTGAATTCAACGATGCCAAAAACAATGTGCAGAGTGAGATTCGCAAAGGAATGGAAGAGGAACCCAAGAACAAACAGGCTTGAAGAGCTACTTCCGAATTTCTGATATCCGGTCCGATCTGGAATCCGGTTCGGTGAGCTGTGTTGAGCTCGTAAGGCATTACCTTGCCAAAATTGAAGAAAACAAACACCTGAATGCTTTTCTGGAAGTTTGGGGTGAAGAAGCCCTTGAAAAAGCGGCTGAAGTGGATGCTAAAATTGCATCCGGCCATGCGGGTAGGCTTGCAGGTGTTGTCATTGCACTGAAAGATGTTTTGGCATTTAAAGATCACAAAGTCTCTTCATCCAGCAAAATTCTTAAAGGTTTTGAAAGTACATACAATGCCACGGTCGTGGAAAGATTGTTGGCTGAAGATGCCATTTTTATCGGTCGCACCAATTGTGATGAATTTGCCATGGGTGCGAGCAATGAGAATTCTGCCTTTGGTCCGGTATTGAATGCGGCCGATACAAGCCGGGTTCCAGGGGGTAGCAGCGGCGGAAGTGCAGTGGCTGTTCAGGCCGGTATGGCACACGCTGCATTAGGCAGTGATACCGGTGGTTCCATTAGGCAGCCAGCAGCTTTTTGTGGTCTGTTTGGGCTGAAACCAACTTATGGTCTGATTTCTCGTTGGGGTCTGCTTGCGTATGCCAGCAGTTTCGATCAGATAGGGCCCATGTGCAAAAGTCTGGAAGACACTATGCTTCTTACTTCCATTATGTCGGGTGCTGATGGGAACGATGCGAGCATGGATCAGCAACCGAACAGACATTATCAAGCTGCGAATCCTGAAAAAAAATATCGTTTCGCCGTTATGAGGCAAGCAGTTGAGCATCCCGGTTTGGATTCTCAAGTGGCTGAAAAGACTAGATTTTTGCTCGAAAAATTGCAATCTCAGGGGCACGAAATCACCTACTTCGACTTTGAATTGCTCGACTACATGGTTCCTGCCTATTATGTGCTCACCACCGCAGAGGCCAGCAGCAACTTAAGTCGTTACAGCGGTTTGCTGTATGGCTACCGCAGCGGGGACGCGAAAGATCTTGAAACAACTTTTACTTTGAGTCGCAGTCAAGGTTTTGGACCGGAAGTAAAACGCCGAATCATGCTGGGAACATTTGTTTTGAGCAGCGATTACTACGATGCTTATTATCAGAAGGCTCAGAAGGTTCGCAGAATTATTAAGGATAAAACTGCGGAAGTCCTTAAACAGGCTGATGCCATTTTGATCCCTACAACAAGCACTCCGGCATTTAAACTGGGTGAAAAATCAAAGGATCCCGTAGCTATGTACCTGGCCGATCTGTTCACTGTACAGGCCAACCTGGCCGGTAATTGCGCTATCAGTCTGCCTTTGTTTGAAAATCGGGATGGTCTGCCTATTGGAATGCAGCTTATGTGTTCACATTTTCAGGAACAAAATTTGTTTGATATCTCACAGGAATTGTTGAACATCGCAAAAGAATGAGGAAATATTATTCCTGTTTGCTTTTTTTACTAATCACGGAATTAACCGCTGCGCTGAACCCCGTTTGGGAGGCTAGAATCAGAAGCCTTGAACAGCAGGGGTTGCCATTTTTTTACAATGAAGATGTTCAGGCAAACATTGATATTTGGTTAAAAAACGAAGGCAGTGCAACCGGAATCATCGCCGGTCGATATGCGGCCTTTGCACCACAAATGGAGCTGGCTCAAAAGACTTATGGCTTGCCTTGGTTTGTGAAATATATTCCGGCTGGGAACAGCGGATTGGATGCCCGTTTCACCGATGATGACGGCAGCTGCGGTATTTGGCCCCTAAATTTTTCGATGGGCAAGAAATACGGATTAAAACAGAATTCGTATTACGACGAGAGAAGGTCGGTTGAAAGATCCTCGGTTGCCGCTTGTCAGTACCTGAAAGATTTACAGCATATCTACCGCGATTGGTTAAAAAGTATTACTGCTTTCAGTATAGGAGCTGTGCGCCTGAATCAGGTCATTCGGCTCAGTGGAAACAACCTCGAGTTCAATGAAATTTACAAGTATCTGTTACCGGGTGAAAAAGCCCCAATTGTGCAGTTTTATGCTGCTTTGGCAGTGTTGCACTATCTGCCGGAAACCGGAATAAGAAGCCTTGATTATTTGAGTCCGAAGGCTGATACGGTAAGTTCTCGTTGTATGCTTCCTATGGCGTTTGTTGAGGAAAAAACGGGTATTACGGTAGCCGCACTTCAGCAATTAAACCCTGAATTCAAAGACATTGTTATTCCCTGGTTTGGTGCTCCATTGAGTTTTCACATTCCCGCACAACAGAAATCGGCCTGGCAAAAAGTGGAAGACAGCATTTGCTTCTTTCTGACGGAAAAGAACAAGCCCGTTGTGATTTACGACACCATCATTAAGGTGATTGACAGTATCACTTATATTGAAGTAAAGCCGAGGCCCGAAAAACCAAACCCTATTCCTGCACCCAAACCGGTTGTACCTAAACCTACACCGCCTCCTGTGGTTGTTCCCAAACCCAATCCGCCGGCACCTAAGCCGACCCCAAAACCTGCTCCGAAGGCACCAGCCCCGACCAAAATGTGGGTTTACTATAAGGTAAAATCAGGCGACGGATTGTACACGCTAAGCGATATTTTTGATTGCAGTATTGCTGAATTAAAGCAATGGAATGGTATGAAGAGCAATTCTCTTATGGCCGGCAGCACCCTGAAGTTTTATGTACCCATAGCCAAAAAAACTTATTACAACCAGATCAATGCAATGAGTCTGGCTCAAAAACGCAATCTGGCTTTAAAGGATTAACGGGCTTGAAGCG
>CANHCW010000109.1 GCA_947459165.1 Flavobacteriales bacterium | reverse complement strand
CTTCTTTTGAGTGAGGCGGGTCCAAAACTGCTTCCCATACCGGTATGTATGTAGGTTGAATAATGGTCGCTGTGGCACTTTTTACAAACGTCAATGCCAACATAATCAACGGTATCGTGAAGATTAAGAAAATACTGATTTTGATTTGCTTCCTTTTTCGATGCGCACTGCCAAATCAGTGCTCCACCGCTGAGCAAGGCCAATATGAAAATGCGGGTTTTCAATGCGGTTTACTTTTCTGCTTGAATCCACCATTCTGCCGGCGCGATACTCATATTTGCCGGAAGTTCAATCAACACTTCGCTATTGGGTTTCCCATTATCATTTAAACGCAAATCAGGCAAAACTTTGCTGCCCGAGGGTGAGAATACAGGATTTAGGTTACTCCAGAAAAAGGGGCTGTATAAGCCGTTTTGATTGTATGGAGACCAATATCCGGTAAAAATCATGGATGCCTCGGTCAAGGCCAGATTTTTTGGGACAATACTGACCAAATTCAGTTTGTCGTTGTAAAAAAAGCACAACTTGAAAATACCCATGAATCTTCCGGCGAAAGTTTTTGTACTGTCCTCCAATAAATCAATTCCTCCTAAGGCCTGGAAAAGCTTCCAACCGGTTTTGTTCAGGCTATCCAAGAGTATTTCGTTTTCGTAACCTGCGTCTTCGTTTCCGTAAGGTTTGGGAGCACTATCCTGATTGTATACCTGAAAGATTTTAAATAAACCATTGAAAGGCGTGATTTGGTTTTTATGCCAGTTTATTCCTTCAATTCCGAACAGATTTCCTGGTTCTAACTTAAAAAGTTGATTGTATTTAACGCGAAATTCACTTTCAGGTGCGTCATATCCGAAGATTCCTGAGAAATCAGAATCCAGGCTTCCGAAAATATCTTTGAAATTAGATGCATTGAAGACACTGATGCGACTTCGTTCATCGTCAGCCGTTTGTGCGCAACCCTGCCTTTCAGCCAGCAGACAAAATAATACCGGGATTAACCGGAAGCAGCGCATCAGCCAAAATTTCTTTGCCAATCGAGAATGCCGCCCAGCAGGTTTCGAACATTGCCAAAACCTTGAGAAGTTAAAAATGCCTGCGCCGATGCACTTCTTGCACCGCTTCGGCAATGCACAATGACCTCTGCGGATTTCCACACTTCAATTTCATCCAGTCGGCCGGGCAATTCTCCCAGCGGAATCAACTTTGCACCGATGTTGAATTCTTCGTATTCCCAGGTTTCCCTCACATCAAGTATGTGCAGTTGTTCTCCCGCATCCATTCTCGATTTTAGTTCTGCTACATCAATATTTTGCATGGTCATTATTGCTTTATCATTTTTGAAATGGCCTGACTGCCGTCCCACATTCTGAATTTCAACTGATACACGCCTGCAGGAAGCGTCTCAATATCAAGTCCGTTTTCAGGTTCAGGGCAGTAAATTACCAATTTACCGGCTTGGTTGTATATGGCAAGGGCCTCAACCTGCTGAGGATTTTTCCAGAAAATTCTGTTGGTAGCAGGGTTAGGGTAAACAGACATGGTTTGAAAGCTCTGTTTTTTAACGCTGAATGAATATTGCGCTGCACTGCCAAACATAGGCCTGATCATGGGTGTGCCCATCACCGAGGCATCGGTGTTTTCCCACTGACCGAGCAAATTAAAATACAGGTTGGGGTTGCGAGCATTTTGCCGTTGATAGCGGTAATTATTGTCGTAACCAACATTGAGAATGTAATTTTGATATTGAACCCAACCTATGTAATAAGTTCCTTGAGTGAGAAACAAAACCGAATCGAAATAAATGTAGCTGAAGTGGTTTATGGAATCTGTGTAACGGGGAGTTCCCACCGGAAATTCATAAATGAGCTTGTCTTTGTTGTCTGTTGCACCAATGGGCGAAATTTCTTTCCAAATGCGGATGTTGAATTTGCGGAAAGACACATCGGCCAAACTGCGGTTAAAATAAATGGCCAAGCCCCGCAAACTGTCGTCTTTTACCACATTCATTTTCATCGCAAACTGCCCTTTGATATCGGGAAGAAATTCATAATTAAGCCCGATACCGCCTTCTGCCGAACCATCGTCCCACGCATACCATGGAGTGAAATGCTGTGTATATGAATACTCGTTGTTGTTTCCTTCTGAATTGTAATTGTCGGGTGTAATGTCATCGCTTTGCGGGGCGATTTTGTAGGTGAGTCTCAGTTCGGGTTGTTGTCCCGAAAGGGTATCCATCACAAGCGGTCCGAAAGTTTCTGTGCTGTCACCGGGCAATATATTTCGGCTGCTTTGGGCAAATGGGCGAAGCAAAATCAAGTTGTTAAAGCGGTTTTTTACCTCAAGCTGAAAACGGGTTTGTACGGTTGCTGCAGCATTCAGATTGCGCACGGTAACACCATGCGAGCCCCAGGTTTGCCCGGTGGGATCACTTAAAAAATGACTGTAGGGCATGGTTCTGAAATTTTTCAGCAGGCCCGGACTGCACAGTCTGATTGCTACATCGCGAATGCCGGTGTCTTTGGCACTGCGGTTTTTATCAAAACGCACATAGTCAATGTGCCAGTGGTTCAGGTTACCTGAACTTTTGGTGTAGTTTACCCAACGGAACTGAAAAACAGGATGAAGATATTCAACGCTGAGCACAGGAATCAAAACCTGCTCGAATTTGGGCATTTTGCGTCCTGTAGTCCACCAAACCCTGTTCCATTTGCCGCTGTTGTTTTTGAAAAACAGAATGAGGGAGTCTTCCGTCTCAGGAATATCACCTAAACCCTGCGTCTGATAAAAGAAACTCAGATATAAACTATCTGAAACCGAGTAGTTTTTTGTGCTTACAGGCCCCGTTTTGTAAAACTGCAGATTCATGGGTTGCGTGGTGAGGCTGTCGGCATACACAAACAGATTTTTGTTGAGGGTGTTGCCATATGGTTTACCTTCAAAATCAAGGTGGTCCAGGGTGGCAACATTGTAATCGGGCTGCCCAACAGGAAAGTTGTTGTTTACCCATGCCTCATTGTCTGTCCACCTTTTGAGAGATGGATAACCCTGTGTTGCGGTAAAATTGTCGAAAAAAGGCAGTTCAAGCGTATCTGTGATTATAGCAAGGTGCAGGTTGCCATTGTGTTGACTCTGTTGCTTGCGATAATCCTGCTGTAGGGTTGTAAGTTTAATGCCCTGTGCATTGACAGTTGCCGACAATAAAAAAAGCACCGCAGAAAAATTTCGGAGTAGAGTCAAATTCGATATGCTGCACTTAAACTGAATCAAAGCTGTTTTTATTGTCTGAATAAAATCAATTGTTGTTTTTCTTTTTCTTTTTCCGCTTTTTCTCCGCTTTGGATGGCTCTTCTTTTTTCGGTTTCTTTATGTCCTGTTCGTCTTTTTTATCTGAATTGTTATTTTCTGATTCAGTGGAATCGGAGGTGGTTTCCTGAAATTCGTTTTTGGCGACAACCAAATCAACTACGCTGCCCTTGATAATCATTTTGCCGGCAGGAATTTCGTGGCCGTTCATGCTTTGCGCCAGCACCAGATTGTTGCCAATATCATTGGGTTGAAAAACTACATTCCCCAAAACGAGACCATTGCTTTTTAAAATGGCTTTGGCCAGTGTTAAACTTTGATCCACCAGCATTGGCATTTTTACCTTGGGTTTGTCGAGCCCGTTGAGCACAACATAAATAATACGGTTGGGTTTTACCTTGTCGCCGGGTCTGGGATCTTGCTCGGTAATGGCTCCCTTTTTTATTTCCTCACTGTAAACAGAGTCAGTGATTTCGAATCGCAAACCGGCTTCGCTAATTTTCAGGGCCGCCTCTTGAATATCGACTCCTTTCAGGTTTGGCACTTCAACAAACTGATTGTGCCTGGTGTACATACCCAAAAAAACAAACCCCAGCCAGGAGAGAGTTGCCAGGGTGATAACCCCCAGCCCAATATTAAACAGCCAGTTTTTAAGCATGTTTGGGAACGAAATCTTCGCCAAATTTCAGTATTTCGCGGATAAATTCAAAAGGCTTGTATCCGTTTATTGCAGCCTGATGATAGATACAGGTAGCAGGAGTCATCCCCGGCAGGCTGTTTACCTCAATAATCCAGGTCTCGACGCGGCCGTCCGAGAAAATTTTCACAAATGCGTCTATTCTGCAATAACCGGTAACCATGAGGGTTTTGGCCACAGCTTCAAGCGTTTTTCTCACTTCGCCGCTGATTCGCGCTTGTTCTTCGGCATTTCGGCTGAAACGGGAAGGGGTGAGATTTTGACCTTGGCCGGCCAGGAATTTTTCTTCAAGGCTGAGAATTTCGCCTTCGGCCAAAGCTTCGCTGGGTTCAAAAACCTGGTATGATAAACTTCCGTCTGCCAGACAAGTGGTAAGCATACCACCTGTAATTTCCAGAAATCTCTCCGCCTCTTCTTTTTGAATGAACTTTTCAATAAGTAGTTCTGATTTCATGGGAAATTCCTCGTTTGGCTGCAAGCCCAGTGCATTTCTTAAATCTTCATTCACCTCTGTTTCATTGCGGAAAATGGCCTTGATAAACAGGTGAAGTTCGGCTGCTGATTTTACTTTTCTCACTGCGGCGCTGCATCCGTCGTCCACAGGTTTGGCTATCAATGGCAATCCAAACCGTGCTATGAGCTGTGATTCTGCGTTTGCTGGATTGGTTTCCCATTCCTGTTTCATCAATAGCGCATGGTCTGCGACCAAAAAGCCTGCATCCCGCAGAATTTGGTTGGTTCGGAATTTATTTATGGTAACAGAGGCGCTGTTTTGGCGACTGCCATTGTAGAACATTCCGTGTTGCTCCAATATTTGTTGAATGGTTCCGTCTTCACCGGGCCTTCCGTGCAGGGCAATAAACGCGCCTTCAGCCATTTCTGCCAATTCCGCAAAGCTGATTTTGTGTGGTTCCCTTATGAAGGCTGCAGCATTGTAGCGGTTCGTGATATGTTCCGTTTCCGCGGCAATTTGCTGAATGATTTCGTTGGCACTAAAGTGACTTACCTTTTCACGAATGTCGTCGGCGTTGTCTTTGAGCATGATATTCAGTGGCAACAGATAAAGCTCAATATTTTCGGCACTTCCGGTCAGAAAAACGGGGATGGGCTCAAATTCGGCGCTGCTGCTCAGTTTTTCATAAATATTGCGCCCGCTTTCCATGCTAATATGCCTTTCGTAGCTGTATCCGCCCATAATTACAGCAATTTTGCGACGGTTTGAACCAGAGGTTCTGAGGCTGTCTATGTGTTCGTCGAGCTTATTCAGCAGGGGCACAAATGGCAATGCTCTTGGGTTGGTTTCAATTCGTTCAGCCAGAGAATTGCGAACAATGAATGTGAGAAACCGTGATGGATTGAGGCCAATTTCTGCCGCCTGATGAAAGAAGAAACTGCTAGGCATCATGCCGCTGGTGGTGTTGGGGTCATTCAGAAATATTTCCCCGTTCTGTCCCACAAAGCCATCAATTCTTGCGTACACATTGAAACCGAAATATTCATAAAGCGCCGTGCATGCCGATCTGATTTCTTCAATCATGTCGGGGTGGCCGGGCATAGGCGTGATTTTGTGACTCAGTCCCGGCAGGTATTTGCTTCTGTAATCGAAAAAAGCAGTTGATTTTTTGATTTCGGTTGGAGGCAGGGCAATCGGATTTCCACTGTCGTCGCGAACAACAATGCAGCTAAATTCCCGACCCTGAATAAACTCTTCAATGACAATTTCGGTTTCGCCATCGGGCGCTTCCAGCAACACCGTTTCTGCACCGCCCGCGAACGAAGCATCAAGCTCCTCGAGCAATTCATGAGGCATGTGAATTTTTTTGTTTCCCAGCATGACGGGCAAACCCATTCCGCCTTTGATGTCAACCAGTTTTCGGACAAATTCAATTTTGGCATCGATTGATTTATTCTGCCATTCCTCCGCATCGATATGTAGGCGGAAAAATCCTAAGTCTATGGCGGTTTCAAAGGTTCTGTAATCTGCTGAATTCAGCACACTCACACCCAGTGAACTGCCCTGGTTGGCTGGTTTTACAACAAAATGTTCTTTGAATTCCCTGTTGTAAAACCTGAACAGGCTTTTGCGAAAATCGTCATCGCCTTCTGTCCAGCTTTTTCGTGTGAGGGTTTGATATTGATTGACATACAACCCGGCTCTTTCCTGCAAATCTTTCTGTCGGGCTTTGTTCATTCCCAGCGCACTGGCAAAAATGCCGGATCCCGAGTAGGGAATACCCAACCATTCCAGCATACCCTGAATGGTGCCGTCTTCGCCAAAAGACCCGTGCAAAGCCAGAAAAGCGAAGTCTATGTGTTGTTGGAGCTGATTCCACAACAGGGGAGTGCCGATTTCGGAAAGCATGGCTTGTTGCAACTCGGCATTGGGATTGAGACTTTCCGCATAAATCTGAAAACCGTGGGGTAGATCGGGTACAAAGCGGGCAGGAGGGAAAAAATCGCGAATACTGCCTTTGTAGATGCACTGCCAGTTGAGTTGAACCGGATTGCCAAATGAATCGATGAAAATGGGAACTGCTTCAAAAAGAGATTTATCCAGGTTGTCGTAAACTGTACGACCGCCTGCGAAGGACACTTCTCTTTCTCTGCTGCTGCCGCCAAATAAAATGCCGATTCGCAACTTAGTCATAGTCAATATGCAAAGTTAGGGTTGCACAACGGCATTGTTCTCTATACGAATATTCACAGGTTGTGGGCAACCCCAAGTTAGTCGGCCTCAGACCAACTGAATTTTACCTTGCTGCCCTTACCCTGTTCCGATTGTATGTCGATGCTGCCGTTTACAGCTTCAAGCATTCTGAAAATGAGGGAGTAGCCAATGCCGTAGCCCGATAATTCAGGGTTGTCGCGGTTGCCAATGACAATTTTTCCTGACCTAAGTTTTTCTAAAGTAGCCGCAGACATGCCTTTGCCATTGTCTTCAACAGTAATGTGTTTTTGAGGAGTTTCAAAATCGCAGGTAATTTTGATCATTCCATTTTTTGTGAAGCGATTGGCATTATTTACGAGGTTGGTGAGCACGATGTTAACCACATTGCGGTTGATATAAAGGGCGCTGGAACCTTTGATGTCGGTTAAAAGTTTGTTGTTGTTTACTGTTAAACCTATAAAAATGTACTCGTTTAGATCAGCGAGTATATGGTGCATGCAGTTTGTATTTTTTTCGCGATGTAAAATGAGACCATCTTCACTTTTCAAGGTTTGCAGAATGTTTGAGCACAACAACTCCATTCGTTTTGTTGAATTGATAATGAGAGTCAGCTGTTCTAGTAAGTCTTCCTTTGTCAAATCATCGGTATTTTTGAAAAGGCGGTTTCCTACAATGTTTACATGTTTTATTGGGGCGAATACATCGTGGTTGATAACCGAAATAAATGTTTTATTCTGGTTGTGCAGTTGCTGAAGCTCATTCAGTTTT
>CANHCW010000108.1 GCA_947459165.1 Flavobacteriales bacterium | reverse complement strand
GCTTCTCGGTCCAAATCACGCGAAAGTTCCTTTATTTCCTCAATCACTGCGTCAAGTCGCTGTCTCATTTCTTCCCCTTTTTCACTCAGGCGCAGCACATTTTTCAACACACTTTTCATGCGACCCAAACGGTCGGCTACAGCGTCATCACCTTCGGTTAAAGCGTCCATAGCCAGTTTGAACGATTCCTTCAATTCGCCGGCACTGCTTAAAATTTCTATTCGCGAGGGCAACTCTGCCTCTTCGTTTTCAACCGGATTAAACTCCTGAAGTTCATCAAATTGATAGCGGATAAAATCCTGCTCCCGCTGAAAAGCGGCTTGTTTTTCCCGGAGTTCATCGAGCATTACGGCAGCCACTTTCCACTCTTTGTAGGCAATTTGATATTCTTTCAACAATTCATCGTGCCGTGCGTAAGTGTCCACCATTTCAATTTGCTTTTGCTGTTCTGCCACAAGCAAGCCTGTGTTTTGGGTGTGAATTTGAATGATGGATGACCCCAGGTCTTTCATCACCGATAAGGCAACGGGAGTATCGTTAATAAACGCCCTGCTTTTACCCTGCGGTGTGATCTCCCTGCGAAAAATACTGAGTTTCTCAAAATCGAGTTCATGATCCTTAAACAGTTGGACAAATTCTGTTTCATCGAGTTCAAATTCGGCTTCAACAATGCATTTTTCTTCTTTGTTCAGCAATACCGAGGTTTCTGCCCGGTTTCCCAAAACCAATCCCAACGCGCCCAAAAGAATACTCTTGCCTGCACCGGTTTCGCCGGTAATTACATTCAACTCAGCCCCGGGCCTGAATTCCAGGTTCCTGATTAAGGCAAAATTCTGAATTTTCAGACAAAGCAGCATATCAGCGGCAAATCATTTCGTTCAGAACCCACAAATTTTCATTCATTGTTTTTTTACCCTGAATGGCCTGTTCGAAAGGAGTAAATACAATTTCATCGTTAATGACACCCACTGCGGCATTGCGTTTTCCTTCTACCAGTGCTTTTACTGCATGTGCACCCAAACGGCTTGCCAATATGCGATCTGCCGCTGTGGGTTTACCTCCTCTTTGAATGTGCCCCAGCACGGTCACCCGGGCATCGCACTCCGGGTATTTCAATGAAAATCGCCTGGCCAGTTCAAATGCGTTGCCTTCTTCGTCGCCCTCGGAGACCACGAAAATGGAAAATTGCTTTTTACGCAATCGCTGATCGTGCCTTGCCAAAACGGCTTCAAACTGCTTTCCTTTTTCGGGTATGAGAATGCCTTCAGCACCACCTGAAAGGCCGGCATACATGCCAATATAACCCGAGTCGCGCCCCATTACTTCAATAAAGAAAACCCGGTCGTGACTTTCGGCGGTATCCCTAATTCTGTCAATGGCTTCCATAGCAGTATTTACCGCCGTATCGAAGCCAATGGTAAAATCGGTTCCGGCCAAATCGTTGTCTATAGTTCCCGGACACCCTATGGATGGAATGCCATGTTCCTGTTCAAACAGCATGGCTCCGGTATACGAGCCGTTTCCGCCAATACAAACCAAACCGTCTATCTTGTGTTTTTTCAGGTTTTGCGCCGCTTTCTCTCGGCCTTCGGGAGTGCGAAAATCTTTGCTTCGCGCTGTTTTTAATACCGTTCCTCCATATTGAATGATGTTGGAAACGCTGCCGGCATCCAGGGGCATAATCTGGTCATTGATCATACCTTCGTAACCATGCATGATGCCAAAAGGTTCCATGTCGAAAGCCAGAGTTGTTCTCACAGCTGCTCTGATACAGGCGTTCATACCAGGAGAATCTCCTCCTGAGGTGAATATTCCAATGCGTTTCACAATAACGCAAAAGAACTCATATTTCGGTAAAGTTTATAAACAAAAAACCCCGACCATTTGGCCGGGGTTTTTTAAGAGGTTATCCGAATTAGATGTCTCCAATGTAATCAAACTGAATGTAGTCGAGGTTATCGTTGGGGGTAACCTTTACATCGGTGATTTTAATCACATACAGGTTAAAGCGAACACTCTGACCTGATTTTACAACATAGACATCACCGATGGCAATGTTTGCAGCGGTGGCCGTTGCTTTCGCAGCATTGTTCTTCCAAAGGTTGTAAATGAAGTTGCTGTTGGTTGCGTTGTTGAAATCATCGGTGGTTACTTTGGCGAACTTGGTTCCGTTTACAGATCCCCAGGTTTTGTTGAACGCACCTCCAACCGGAGTTTGGTCCACAATGTCTTTCACAGTTCCTGGATCAGCAAAGAACTTAGGAGTTGCTGTGTTCAGGTCGTATGCGCCATTGTAACCGGTGGGGCTTTGCATGTTGTAAACCTTTTGACCAGCCTGGGTTGCAGGAGGAATCTGAGCAGGGAAAATTTCAATTTTCAAACTCTGTGAAGCAGTTTCTCCATTATCGTCAGTTGCAGTTACGGTCAGGGTAATGATGTCCGTAACTCCGCCTGAAACTTCGTAATCGTAATCATAGTTCAGAATCTTGCCTGAAACAGTGGTATCCCACAAGGTGGCAGGTGCTCCGCCATTGGTGCTCTGGGTAATTTTGATGTTTTTCAGCTTCTGATCATTGCTTGTGGCGCGAATGCCGATAACCAGAATTGAATCCACTGAGGCCTGAGCATCAGAGAATGTGAAGCCCGAGCCGGTTTGGAAAGTCAGGCTGGGTTTTGGCTTGGTTGTGGTGCTGTCGTCGCCACATGAACCCAAAATAATTAACAGGGGCAATGCTGCCGCAAGTAAAATGGATTTAATCTTTTTCATGTTTTTTAAAGTTTTGTGCAAAATTCGAAGTTTTTACTCAATTTGCAAAAAAATCCTTTGCGCAGGTTTTAGGGATAAAAACAATAATGTGGCAGATGATTGAATTTCGCGGTTTGTCAATTTGTCATATCCGCAGATTGTTTGTCGTTTAAAAGTTCACTTTTGTAGCAAAACAGTTCCTGTTTTGGCGCAGAAATGAATAATTAAAGTGAATTGTCGTTATTACCTTTGCTTGGCACAGTGATTGAAACCACTATACGCAACGAGAATGTTTAACATGAATGATTGGTTTATGGGTATGGTCCCTGAGAATGATTTGGTTGACGATAATCCCGATTTCATGCCCCTTTTTACCCGCAAGGATGAGGAGGAATTTGGCAAAATGGCAGTTCCCGAGGATTTGCCG
The DNA here is from genome assembly GCA_947459165.1 of Flavobacteriales bacterium. GTDB lineage: Bacteria > Bacteroidota > Bacteroidia > NS11-12g > UBA955 > RGEC01. The sequence goes on along the minus strand of CANHCW010000108.1, from coordinate 4,280 downwards.
CTTTTAACGGTTCGAAATACGGTGCTTTTCCCCGGTGTTATTTTTCCCATAACCGTAGGAAGAGACAAATCTATCAAACTCATCAGAGAGGCGGCAAAGAAAGACAAGGTGATTGCTGTGGTGGCTCAAAAAAATCCCGATGTGGAAGATCCGCTGAGAGAAGATCTGTTTGAAACCGGTACGCTGGCCCACATCATTAAAACCATGCGCATGCCCGATGGCACAACTACAGCCATTATACAAGGACGAAAGCGCATTATGATTGAGGAGGTTACGGCCACGGAACCATATCACAGGGTGAAAGCCTCCGATTTGCCGGACATGCCATTCACCGAAAACAAAGAATACGAGGCCATCATTCAAAGTATTCGCGACATTGCTGAAAAAATAATTAACCTGGCTCCCAATATTCCTACCGAGGCCAATATTGCCATTAGAAACATTGATAGTTCTAATTTCCTGGTACACTTTGTTGCAAGCAACCTTAACATTTCCGTGGTCGATAAACAGGCCATTCTGAACGATTTGCAACCCAAAGAAAGGGCAGAGAAGGTACTTGAACACCTCACCAGGGAATTGCAGATTCTGGAGCTGAAGGATGAAATCCAAAATCGGGTGAGAACCGATATGGACAAACAACAGCGGGAATATTTTCTTCACCAGCAAATTAGAGCCATACAGGAAGAACTGGGCGGAGAAACACCCGACAAGGAAATTCAGAACCTTAGGGAAAAAGGCGCACAAAAACCTTGGCCGGAATTGGTGCGAAATCACTTTAATAAGGAATTGGACAGACTCATGCGCATCAACCCGGCATCGCCCGATTACAGCGTGGGTTTGAATTATGTGCAACTCATGCTGGATTTACCCTGGGATACTTATACTCAGGATAACTTCGACTTAAAGAATGCCGAAAAAGTGCTGGACGAAGACCATTTCGGTCTAGATAAGGTAAAGAAGCGCATTCTGGAATATTTGGCAGTACTGAAACTGAAGGGCGATATGAAAAGCCCCATTATTTGTCTCTACGGCCCTCCCGGGGTGGGTAAAACCAGTTTGGGCAAAAGCATTGCCAGATCGCTGGGACGCAAGTATGTGAGAATGAGTTTAGGCGGTCTTCACGATGAAAGCGAAATCAGAGGGCACCGCAAAACTTATATCGGAGCCATGCCCGGGCGCATCATTCAAAATCTGAAAAAAGTGGGCACAGGAAATCCGGTGTTCGTATTGGATGAAATTGACAAACTGGGCAGAGATTTCAGAGGAGATCCCGGCAGTGCCATGCTCGAAGTGCTGGATCCTGAACAAAACAGCGCTTTTTACGACAACTATCTTGAAATGGATTACGACCTGAGCAAAGTACTTTTTGTAGCAACAGCAAACAGTCTTGATACCATTCAGCCCGCCCTGCTGGATCGCATGGAAATCATAGAAATCAGTGGTTACAGCCTGCAAGAGAAAGCGGAAATTGCTAAAAAGTATCTCATACCCAAACAGAGAAAGGCGCATGGATTAAAAAATGCCGATTTCAAGCTTACTGAAAAAGCCATTGAACTGATTGTAGAACAGTATACCAGGGAAAGTGGTGTGCGCGGACTTGACAAAAAAATTGCAAGTCTGGCCCGTTCTGCAGCCAAAAGTCTGGCCATGGGCGAATCATATAAAAAGACCATGGGGGTGGACGAAGTGGAACAAATTCTGGGAGCCGAAAAAATGGAGCCCGAGTCTTATGAAAACAATGCAACACCCGGCGTTGTAACCGGACTTGCCTGGAGCCCCATGGGCGGATCGGTATTGTTTGTTGAAAGCACACTGATGCCGGGCAAAGGGAATATGACGATTACGGGGCAGCTGGGCGATGTGATGAAAGAGAGTGTAACGCTGGCCAGAACCTTTTTGAAGGCCCATTCCGGGTATTTGGATATTGATGACAGGGTTTTCGATCACTGGGATGTGCATGTTCACTTTCCGGCTGGCGCTATTCCCAAAGACGGACCTTCGGCGGGCATAACTGTGCTAACCAGCCTCGCTTCGCTGTTTACTCAGCGAAAAGTGAAAAACAGGCTTGCCATGACAGGAGAAATTACCCTGAGAGGAAAGGTGCTGCCTGTGGGTGGAATTAAAGAGAAAATACTGGCGGCAAAACGCGCCGGCATTACCGATATTATTATGTGCGAAGCCAATAAAAAGGATGTGCTTGAAATCAATCAAAGTTATCTGGAAGGTTTGAAGTTTCACTATGTTTCAAACATGCTGCAGGTTCTGGATTTGGCCTTGACCGATGAATTTGCAGATCAGCCGGTTGATGTGATGGAGCCGGTTAGAAAAGCTGTTAAAACAACCAAAACAGGGGAGGTGCAGCTGTGATCTGGCGTAAGTTTTTAGATTATTTGTTGTTCAGAAAACAAGGCAGCAACGGCAGTTCTTACCTCAAAATGATGCACGGTATAAACAGAATCAGCATTGTTATGTTTTTGATTGCGATTGTGGTGATGTGCGTCAGGTTTTGCAGGTAGATTCAGTAGCGAAATTGACTTAAAAAACGAATCAATATGGGTGGTTACATTCTTCTTTCCATTGTTATGATGCTGATCAGTTTCGGCATTCAAACCAAATTAAGGAACAAGTTTTCGCATTACAGCAAACTGCACCTAAGCAACCGCATGACAGGCAGAGAAATTGCCGAGAAAATGCTTTCGGATCATGGAATTTCTCATGTTCGCATTACGCAGATTGACGGGGAGTTGACCGATCATTACAATCCCGCCAATAAAACCGTAAACCTGAGTCACGATGTGTACTACGGCGAAAATGCTGCTTCTGCTGCTGTGGCGGCTCACGAATGTGGTCATGCCGTGCAGCATGCCACTGCCTATTCAATGTTGCAGCTGAGAAGTAAACTTGTTCCTCTGCAAAATGTAAGTGCAACCATTCTCAATTTTGTAATTTTCGGTGCGGCATTTCTGGGTTTTGGCATTGGTGCAGGTGGCGGAAAGTTGGTTTTGGGAATTATACTGGCCTGTTATTCTGTTATTACTTTGTTTGCGCTTGTTACGCTGCCCGTTGAGTTCGATGCCAGCAACAGGGCACTTAAGTGGATGGAAAGCAGAGGCATTGTAACGGGTGCAGAATCGGAAGGAGCAAAAGACAGTTTAAAATGGGCTGCCATGACCTATGTTGCCGCTGCGGCAGGCGCCCTCGTAAACCTGTTGTATTTTCTTTTACAGTTTATCGGTGCCAGCAGAGATGAATAAACCGCTTGTTTTATTATCGGCAGTTCTGCTGCTTTTTCAGTCGGTTTCCGGGCAAAAAATTAAAATTGCGCTGAACTCCCGCGGTGAAGATGCAGATTATTCAAAGCTGATTATGGCTACAGAGGTTTTTGCTTTTAAAAACGACAGCGTGGCCAATCCCCTCGATCTGGCATCGGCTAAAAAAAGCGACGAGGTGCGGTGGAAAAAAGTGATTTCGCCTGCAATGGAACCCAAATTTAGAAAAGCATTTGCCTGGATTTTCGGCACCGGATATAAAGATGATTTTGCCCCAAATCATACGCTAATTCTGATTGAAAATCCGGGGTGGACCAATTGGAACACACTGATTTGGACAGACAGAAATCGCAACTACAATTTAACGGATGACGGCCCACCGGATACGCTAAGAGGAACTGGTAAGTGTATTTTAAGTTTGGATAACAACACCAATGGTTACAAAGTGGAACTGGAACATTTTCCTGTCAGGGCATTTTCGCAATATGCGGGAATGCTTGACAAGGCCATGGGAGTATTGAAAGGCAATCGGGTTTTTATGGGATCGGAAAACTGTTTTCGCATGAGAAGACTGAATCTGATTTATGGTTCATGGTCGAACGGCAGGGATAGTTTCAGCATTGCTTTGAAAGATGCCAACTGCAACGGTAACTATGCCGATGAAGCCATTGACAAGGCTATGATTTCCGACAAGGGCGTGGTTTTTAACAATTTGCAGGCGGTGCCGCTAAAAAAGAACAGAACTTATTTTGAGTGGAACAATGCGGCCTATACCATTTTGGATTTTTCGGCTGACAATTCGGAAATGACAGTTTTGAGAGATACGGCTGTGCGCCTTAAGTATTCGCTGAATGTAGGGGATAAGCTGCCTCGTTTTCGTTACAAAAAGATTTTAGGCCAAAAGAATGAGCCCAAAACGAAAATGGCGGGAATTAGAAAACTGAGAGGCAAACAAACACTGATTTATGTTTGGCACGATCAGTCGGAAAAGCATATAAAAGACAGTTCAGG
>CANHCW010000107.1 GCA_947459165.1 Flavobacteriales bacterium | reverse complement strand
CAGGCTTGTTGTTTTTTAGCCTTTATTCAGGTTTTTCGCTTTATCCGTGGCTGTCAATGGCCGTGGTTTTAATGCCTGTTTTATATGCTTCGCGTTTAGGTTTACAAGCGCATACGCACCGGGAGTTGTGGGCAGGAGTGGCCGCAGGTTTAGTGGGCGGTGGTTTGGGGTGCGTTATATAAAGCCGCTTCAGTTTGCGGCTTCATATAAGCGGTGTGCTTTATTCATTGTGGTTTACCAGCAGTTTTTGAGTAGCGCGACGGGTTTGGTTGGAAATGGTGACGAAATACATTCCATTGCTTAGGTTAAGGGTGTTTAATGCAATCATATTTTTACCATTTAAAATTTTAACGGGTTTGGACATGATTTGGCGGCCGGATAAATCCATAACCGATAACAAATAATCACCATCTTCAGAAGCATGACAATGTATTTCTGTGGTTTGATCGGATGGGTTGGGATAAATGCTAAATGCAAAATTAGAATTACTACTTTTGGCTGAAAATTCATTTGAATTATCGGTAGGTTGCTTCAACTCCGGCACTGATGAAGCTGACTGATCGGCAGCATACTCTTTATTTGTTCCCTTACAAAAAGCCGTTACTTGCTCATCTGTTGCCTCAGTGGTTGATCCAAGGCCATAGAAATTTAAATTTATATCCAACACGCATTCAGGAGTTATAGTAGTGCTGGGTTCGGTTTCAATACTCTTGTAAGCTGTTAAATGGGCTTCATAACCCGGTTGCACCGCAATGCTTCCCGACAATTTAATGTATTCTGCATTCACATTGATAATATTACCGGAAACGGAAGTTACATAAGGACTAGTAGTCTTGATTTCTTCATTATTTAGGGTCAAAGTGCCCGGTTTGTATTTAACCAATTTGGACAAATCGCTTTCGGCAATTCTTTCTCCTTTGGCTTCAATTAGGTCAACTCCTTTATCCTTGTCGTAAATGAGATAGGTAAAAACCTGAGTGGTTGAAATTTTACCTCCATTGCTGCCCAACTGCTTAAACTGCATTTGTGGCATGAGTTTCATTTTTATTTTCTTGATAAAATACTTCATTTGTGATGTTTGATCTAATATATTACCTTCCCAATCAAACATCTCCCATATAACATCAGTTGTTTTGTAAATATACTCTTCTTTTATTGTGCTGAAGGGTGGCCTTCCAGTTGGCATATGGGTCTCCATGGTTTGTTCAAGAGTGATGATTCCACTTTGAATCTTAAAGCTCGCATCAACCGTTAATTGGCCGCCAAACAACTGCTCAGCAGAATTGGTTATTTCTTCCCAATCGGTAGTCAATACCAACTTCTCATTGCTGCTATTTGTTTTTACAAAATGGGACTTAACAATCATATTACTATTGCTAATGTCCACCTTGTGAGATTTATCCGTTCCATACTTAACATTGTCATAGTAATAAGGGTCGGCACAATCAGATTCCAATTCAATTTCAAAAGTCACCATCGTTTTTGTTTTGGTGAAATCAAAATCCACATTATGATTAAATCTATACAATAATTTATCTTTTAATTTAAAATAAATATCTTGTTTAAATCTTTGGGTGTACACCACATCAAAATTTGCTTTTTTAGATCTTTTGCTCCTATTAAAAAAACCCCAGCTTATTTGCCAATCAGACCATGGCCCGAAGTCACCTGTATTATAAGCCCAAGAGCTGCTTTTGTCATAAACCCCTTTCTCGCCCAATTGTATAGAAGGTGTGCGCAAGAGTGCAAAAAGGCCAACAGGCTTATTATAAATGGGGTATGAAAAAGGGTCAATCTGATGCACGCCGGGTTTAAAGCTGCCCGGATTGTATAAACCGGTAATGGAAGCAGGGTTTGAATGGGTAATTTCACCTACAATGGTCATCTCAGAGAATGTAGCTGTTGGCATGGTTGGCTTCACCGGGGCATTCATGAAATCTGATCCTACTATTTGCTTTGATAAAAAATCAAAGCCCTTACCCAGTAAACTCTCAGAAGTCGATTTGATTCCTTCAGCCATTTTCTCTGCATTTTTTGCATCAAATTTTTCATTTAATTTACCCATGTATTTTGTAACCAATTTTTTGGCGCCTTCCGTGGGAACCAAAGCACCCAGCGTGCCATCAACCGCAAGTTTCTTGGCGAGTGAAACCACCTCTCTGGCTATTTGGTTTTCAGGCTTGTTGTAAATGGCCAGTTTCTTTTCATACGCTGCCATTTCTGTTTCATAGTCATCATACATACTTCCCAATTTTTTGTAAAGAATGGAGCCGCCGCCTTCAGTTTTATTTGTTCTAATACTCGTATTTGTCAAATAATTATCGTCAAATTCATTAACCGGTAAAGTTGCACTCACAGACCTTCCTTGTAAATCCACTTTCCAGCTTGTTATAAGCTGGTATTCAAGATCCCAGGTGGTTTTGTAGTCGCACACGCAAGGGTCAAATCCCAACTGAAAATCGCTGGAAAACCAGGCATTGTTGTTGCCCGGGTTTGCGTTGCTGGCTGCAGCGTATTTAAAAACTGTTTTTTGATCCAAGGGGCGGTCATAACTGCCCAAATGCCGAAAAACTCCGCTTAAATTGTTATTTGTGCTCTTATCTAAATGTCCTACTGCTAAATTTATCTGGTCATTGTTTGTGCCTCCCAATGCCTGAAACAAATTACCAAAAAAACGCAGCTTACCACTGTACCTGTTGTACAGCACAAAATAGGGTGTTGCAGGATTGGACAAACCCCGTGCTGGTGAAATGATTCGTTGGCTGTTGGTCGTTTCTACACCTTCCCCATTGGGGTAGCGGCCCAGGTTCAGCCACATCAGTTCCCATCCATTTTCCCATTGCCAGTCGCAGTCAGCAGGCAAGGCCCCGTTTTGACTTAAATATTTATACTGCTTAGGCATATTCAGGCTATAAGGCGAATGCATCAGGCCATTGTGCGAAAATGACCAGCCGGCATTCATATTCAGCACAATGCTGTTAAAGGATGTATTGGCATTGGAACCCCAGTTGAAGGAGGTATTTCTGAATTCGTTTACCCCGCCAACGGGCATCAATGAAGTAAGTTCTGAATTCTTCGGGCTCGCCGGATTGGTGCTGGTTTCACTCAGGCACTGACCGCTTAAATCTGCCATAATGCAGAAGACAAATAAAACAACTATGGTGTTTCTCATTTTAGTTTCCTTCCTTTAAATTCTATCTTTTGTTCAGTATTATTAAATGGCAAACCAATGCTGTATTTGCCTTCAATATAGATTCCGTTCAAATCTACTTTACCACCCCAAGGGCAATACTGATTTACATTATCAAATAAATAAATATGATTTCCGGTTGGGAAGCCATCAAACAGAAAATGCGTTACGGTGTCTTTTTTATTCTGAAAATTAATGAGTGTGGTATATTGAACACTGGCACTGTCCACAATTTTATAATTCTTAAACTGGGTCAGGCCAGAAATTTCCCAGGGCTGAATTTCTATAATGGTGCTGTCCTTTGAACCTTCGAACAATACCTTATATTTTCCCATGATAGGCAATTGGTAATGCGGCATTAGGGTGAATTTTTTGGTGATGGTGTCTTTGCCATCATCTAAGGGAAAACAGACAACATCCGGCGTTTTTTCTACTATCAGGGTAGCCTTGTAAACCCCGGGACCTGCGGTTATAAAATTTCTATCAAACTCACGACCTGATATTGTCTCTGATCCTAATTTCCAGGTGTATTTAGCTCCGTTTTCAATAGCTTGAAATTTTAGTCCTATTCCATAATCAAAACCCTTTCGATTAACACCTCCAGAATTAAATATTGTATCTTCACAAATCGGATAATCTACACCATTTATGGGTTCTGGAGTTGCAGTTGTTCTGCCAAAAATAAAATCCGCAGTCACCGGCTTTTTCCCCCAACACGGATCATAATTCTCGCACTCCGGGTTTTTGGGGTCGTGGCAATGCTTTTTGCGGCAGCTGCCCAGCACGCAAAGCAAGGTCAAGGATAATATTAAAAATGTGTAGTGGGTATTTTTCATTTTAGTTTTCTCCCTTTAAATGAATATTTAACCAATGTATTCCAGAATGAGTTGCCATAATGATAACTGCCTGTAATAGCTTCTCCATTTAAATCTACCCTACCTGAATGCGGGTTGTAACTACTTGGGGAATCAAATAAATAAATATGGTTTCCGGTTGGGAAGCCATCAAACAGAAAATGTGTTACGGTGTCTCTTTTATTCTGAAAATTAATGAGTGTGGTATATCGAACACTGGCACTGTCCACAATTTTATAATTCTTAAACTGGGTAGCAGAGGAGATCTCCCAGGGCTGAATTTCTATAATAGTGCTGTCCTTCGAACCTTCGAACAATACCTTATACTTTCCCATAATAGGCAGCTGATAGTGTGGCATTAGGGTGAATTTTTTGGTGATGGTGTCTTTGCCGTCGTCTTTGGGGAAGCAGGCGGCATCGGGCGTTTTTTCTACTATCAGGGTAGCCTGGTAAACCCCGGGCAATCCGGATTTTATAAACCACCTTTCAAATTCTTTTTCATTTATTGTCTCTGCTCCCAATTTCCAGGTATATTTCGCATTGGGTTCTAATGCCTGAAATTTCATAACTACTCCATAGTCTAGTCCTCTCCGATCTTCACCGCCGGACATAAAAATTGTATCCGTGCACATCGTATAATCTGGGTAATCTATAGGGGCAAGTCCACCAAAAATAAAATCCGCAGTCACCGGGTTTTTCCCAAAACACGGATCATAATTCTCACACTCCGGGTTTTTGGGGTCGTGGCAATGCTTTTTGCGGCAGCTGCCTATGGCCAGAAAAAACACAGACAATAGTATAAACATGTAGTAGGTATTTTTCATTTTAGTTCCCTTCCTTTAAATGTAAACCATTTAACATTTTTGTTTAAATCTACACTTTTATATTTTAAGGTAATAAAATTTCTCCCATCTGGCTGGCGATCAATATAGAAATGCGCAAAATTTATTCCATCAAGTATGTAATAGCGAGGCGGATCAGTAAATTTCCACGGTTCATACATTTCATCACTTTCACTATCCCAAATAAAGTTTTTAAATGTTGTGAGTTTGTAAGGAATAGCATGTTTTATTATTCTAATTGTATCTTTCTTTAATAAATTGGGTAAATTAACTATAGCCGTTCTACCTCTGTGCAAAAGATCATTTACCCATCTATCAAAATCTGCAGTATAACCAAACATTTCAATAACCCTGTCTGAAGATTCTCCCTCCACTCGGCCTAAATATTTACCATATAATCCATTATCGACTGCAAAAACAAGTTTTTTCTTTTTTACTAAAGTTGTATCGCCATAGGGATTGCATTCTGATTTCCTAAGTTTTACCGATAATATTATTTCAATTGGATTATAGAATAGCTTGTTAGATTGTAAATTATTTATTGGGTCTTCTACATATTTACTAAAATCAACATTTATTTTTCTGCCAGTGAAACTCCTTGTATCAGTTCCAATCTTCCACGTGTAACTAACAGCATTGCTATAATCCGCAACAAAAGTTGCACCTGCACCAATAATTGTATCGCAATATTCAGGTAAGTATTTTTCGTCTATTGGGCCTCCCCAGGGATGATGATAAGTCATTAAAAAATTTGCACTAGGTTTCAACTTACCCCAACACGGATCATAATTCTCGCACTCCGGGTTTTTGGGGTCGTGGCAATGCTTTTTGCGGCAGCTGCCTATGGCCAGCCCAAAACTAAGCATGGTTATTATTAACAGGCACTGTAAAAAGTGTTTTTTCATACGCTGATTATTTCTGAGTCAAAATGGATTCCAGCTTGCGCAGTCTCGCCTCCTGTTCTTCCAGTTTTTTATTCTGCTCCAAAATCAATTGTTGCTGCGCGGCTGATTTTTGCTCTTGCTCAATGGCATATAAGGTCAATTCCTCAATCTTCTGCTGTTGCAACACCTGCAATGCGCCTACATCCTGCCCGTTTTCCAGTACCGCTTTTTCACTGGGAATACCCGGTAAATGGCGGTTTGCTTTAATAAAGCCGGCCACCTCACTCAGTGGCATCAACCGGTAATCATCTGCAAAAACAGCATCCGGCCACCATTTCGCGTTTACCGTAAGCCGTGTGCAACGAAAGTTTCCCCTCAACTCCGTATTTCCGTTGGCTTCCATTCTCAAACCACCGCTTATTACTCCTGCAAGTGCATTGTCACTCCAGGGCGCAATCACCAATGCACCCTCCCTATTCTGACCTTCGTTACCCCAACCATCGGTGAAAAATAATCCCAAATCTTTGTTCTGTGTAATGTCATTAAACGCCCCTTGTGTGCAATGCGGTACAACTTCAATGTGCTGACTATATTGCTGTAATCCGGGTAAATTTTTCACTGTAACAGAACCCCGCTGAGATCTTACACCAAAAATGGCCGCCGGCGTGTTCTTCCCAAATGTGATTACATCCAACGCACCCCTGGGATTGGCCACATTGATACCCGTACGACCCGAAGGTGTCACAATCATTCTTGTGATGTCCTCATTGCCACTCGTTGCATCCGTCTGATTTTTCAACCAAAACAACGGCCCTTCTCCCTTGTTCAATAACCTTATTGGTGATAAACCCACGGCGGTGACCGGCGTATAATAATGCGGCAACAACAATGGACTGGAACCGGAAGGCGCGCCTTCTCCCAACAGACCACCAAAATCCAAATCACGAGGTAAAAATGTCATGCCACCACAATATTTGCGGGTTACCTGCAAGCCTGTGTATTCGTGACCACCCGCACAATATTCAACCTCCAGTTTGGCCTGCGGTGCAATGGTGCCCACACCCAAAGCATTTGGCGTAAAGGCTTTAACATTGCTCACTCCACTTGGATTCAGTTCAAACAAACCCAATGGCGGGGGTGATTGAGAAAATACTGCAGTACAATTCAGCACTAAAAAAAGCAGCAATGTGCGCGTTGTTAGAATCATTTCTTTTTTCATTATAATTCGGTTAGAACAAATTTGAATCTAAACACTGCACTCTGTCAAGAGTATAAATACCTTTTCGAACAGAGTATAAATACTCTTTTTTGTTGTCGTTATAAATCTAAAAGCACACCTGTATCAATGTTTATACGCCTTTCAAGTAAAACCCCGTGCTTACCCAAATTTGGCCGAATTGATACAAATATGACAATAAATTTGTTTTGTAGAAACTTTCATCCACTAAAACCCAACATTCAACATCCCAAAGCATTCACATTTTTGTCAAACAGCCACCCATCTGCAACCACAACCCCCGAAACCTCTCACCATATTCCTTACATTTGCATTTTATCACTCGCCCGGCCCGTGGAAAACAACGCAGTCATTTACCAGCTCGAGGGAAATACAGCCCGCATTACCCTAAACCGTCCCGATGTTTTTAATGCATTTAACAACGATCAAAGCTTTCAGTTGCAGGATGCGCT
>CANHCW010000106.1 GCA_947459165.1 Flavobacteriales bacterium | reverse complement strand
GACATCATTTTCATGGATATATACAGCAGCAATGACCGGCCGGTATGCGGCACACCCGCCTTACAAAGTGAACTGGAGAGTTACAGCAATACCACCCTAAAAGGCCTGAATTTGTATTTAGAAAATACCGGAAACCCAGACCATTTCTCCACCGACAGTGCTGCAACAGCTGACTGGTATCTGAACAATTTTGAATCGCCACAGGCAGACCCATTGGCAACCTATGAAAATGACAATTTTTTCAGGCACGGCACCGGCAACGATCTGCAAAATATTTCAGCAGCCATTGCGTTTACTCAAGCACATGGGCAGAAGGAAAATATGCACAAACTGACAGCGCTGGGGATGCATATTTTTCCGGATGGTAAAATGCATTTCAATAATGATTTCGGCAATTTCATCATGACCCTGGCAGAAGCCGGTGAACATGACAGTGTGCGTGTGCTTCTGAAACCGTTTCTGAAACAGGCAATAAAAAAAGAAGAGCAATTCCGGGACTGGAAAAAAGCCCACCCCGACCAAACCCATGATGCATTGTGGTTGTTCAGAAGTACAGAACCTGTTGTGGCCTCAATGCTCAGTCGTGCGGAATCCCTCGGCCTGCAGTCCTATGCGGAAGAAATACGGCGGGCTTTGACTTTGATTCGCACCATTGCCAATCAATAAGGTGCATCAGTGCATTTTCAACTTGTAACAGGCTAACCGCTTAACCTCGAAAGGTTCAGTAAGTTGCGTTTATGCCGGTCTGTAGGGCACACGATCTACCAACACCACACACCTCGACCCCAGCTGAAACACCTTTTTTTACTGAACACTCAAACCCGGAGGGTTTGCATCCTTATATCAGGCTGCGATCTCCCAGTACTCGACCCCAGCGGGGTCGCATCTCTCAGCATCAACAAAACGGCATAGAATAAATCCAACTACTTTGCAGAGTACCCAAACCCAGAGGGTTTGCATCCTTGTATAAAACCAACCCACACATCACTAACCCAGCTGAAACACCTTTTTAACTGAACACTCAAACCCAGCGGGTTTGAATCCTTGTATAAAACCAACTCACAGTCGTCGACCCCATCGGGGTCGCATCTCACGGAATCAACAAAACTATAAACGAAAAATAAAATTGTTTTATTTAATCGACTAAAATGTCTATATTCGAAATTCATTTCAATTATACTAACTTTAAAATTATTATTTATGGCAGATGCTTTTTCTCAAATTCACATTCATTTGGTGCTTGTTGTTAAAGGAAGATCCAACCTCATTTTACCCCACTGGGAGGATGAATTACACAAGTACATCGCGGGTATTATTCAACGACAAGGACAGAAATTATTGATTATTAATGGGGTGGCTGACCATATACATATACTCATTGACATGAAGCCTTCGTGTAGACTTTCGGATTTGGTCCGAGAAATTAAAAAATCAAGCAATGAATTTATTAATACAAGAGGCTTCATCAAAACCAGGTTTGCCTGGCAGGCGGGTTATGGGGCTTTTTCCTACAGCCATTCAGCTCTCGATACTGTTATCAGATATATTAAAAATCAAAAGGAACATCACAAAAAGGTTTCAGCCGAGGATGAATTTAAGACTATTTTAAAAAAGTTTGAAGTTGATTTCAAAGAGGAATATCTCTTCAACTGGATTGCCAAATGAATGGCGCATAAATCCCTCTGTTTTTTGGGATAATTTAATTGCGTGGGCAATTTGTCTTCAGCCATAATCTGCTTTCTTCAGAAATAAGATTTGACTAAAAAAACTCTGCGATCGACTGTTTTCATATGCGACCTCTCCGAGGTCGGCTTATTGTATGAGTAGTGCGGTTAAAAAAATAGCATCCCGCTGGGATGCGGTTTCAGATGAAAATGTCGCAGTTTTACTGAGGACTCAAACCCTAAGAATTTACATTTTCGTATCAAGCAATTACAACATCGCCTATCCCATCCAGCGTTTGCAAGTTTTTGCAGTATGCCCAAACCCGGAGGGTTTACATCCTTGTATAAAACCATCACCTTTCCCAGCGTTTGCAAGTTTTTGCAGTATGCCCAAACCCGGAGGGTTTACATATTTGTATCTCACCACTTCGCAATCCTCGACCCCAGCGGGGTCGCACATCACGGAATCAACAAAACTGCAAAGAAAAAGTCGCTTTTGGGTTATCTCAAACCCGGAGGGTTTGCATCCTTGTATAAAACCAAAACACCATCACCTATCCCAGCGTTTACAACTTTTTGCAGTATGCCCAAACCCGGAGGGTTTGCATCCTTGTATCAGGCTGCTATCTCGCAGTCCTCGACCCCAGCGGGGTCGCATCTCTCAGCATCAACAAAACGGTAAACAAAAAAATGAAGTTGTTATAGTAATCCCTGGTTGTGCATTCGGACTTCGTGATAAAAGACCAAATCCCAAAGAAATTAACACTTTGATAAATGAGACATATCTAAACGATATGGCGACTAAGGCAAAGTGAGTGTGCGGCTAATATCAATGGGATTTGGGGCGTTAACAAACTTTATATGACATATTGCGGGTTTAACTTTTACAGCGCCTCCCCCCGTTCCCCTAACTTTGCCCCATGCTCGTCTTTCGCGCCCACGGACAAAAACTGCCACCCAACGAATTGCAGCGGGTGGGGAACCTGCTCAAGCAAGGCGATATTGGCATTCTGCCCACCGATTCGGTTTATACCCTGGCCTGCTCCCTCAGCTCCGTCAAAGGCGTTGAACGGCTGTGCAAACTGGTGAACAAAAAACCCTCCCAAAGCCAACTCAGCATCATTTGCAGCGATTTTGAAATGATTAGCCGCTACACCCTGCCATTCCCCACCGCTACCTTCAGGTTAATGAAAACCGTGCTGCCCGGCCCCTTCACCTTTATCATGAAGGCCAATGTAAAACAATTCAGGGGCTACGAAAACCGAAGACAAACCATTGGCGTACGCATACCTGATGAAGAATTTCTGCTGGCACTCGTGGCCCAAATCAATGAACCCCTCATTTGCAGCTCACTGCACAGCGAAGACGAATTGAAACAATACTTCACCGAACCCGAAGAAATTGAACAGCATTTTCTGCACAAAGTAGATTTTTTCGTGGAAGACGGCCCCGGTGGAACCGAACCCAGCACGGTGGTAGATTGCACCGGAACTGAATGGGAATTGCTTCGTCAGGGCAAGGGTATACTGCCTTAAGTTAGGCCGATACCCCGGCTTTAAACTCGCTGTTGGTGTGAAACTCTATTTTGGGATTGTTTTCCTGCGCCATGCGCAATATGTAGCCGGTTTCAGCCAAAAACACGGGCAACCCGTCTTTGTCCCAGGCAATGTTGTTCATCCTGAACTTCATAAACTCCTTCACCACCAATTCCTCACCACTCATCCAACAGGCCTTGTGCATGTTGCGGGGTTCAAAGCGGCATTTGGCTCCATATTCATGCTCCAATCGGTATTGCAACACCTCAAACTGCAGTTCGCCCACGGTTCCCACAAATTTTCTGCTGCCGGGTTCCTGGGTAAATAAAGAGGCCAATCCCTCGTCGGTTAGCTGTTGTATGCCTTTTTCAAGCTGCTTGCTCTTCATCGGATCCAGGTTAATCAGTTCCTTGAAAATTTCGGGCGAAAAACTGGGAATGCCTTTGAACATCATTTCCTCGCCTTCGGTCAGTGTGTCGCCAATTTTAAAGTTGCCGGTATCGTACAAGCCCACCACATCGCCGGGATAAGCATCATCAACAACTTCTTTGCTTTGTGCCAAAAAGGTATAGGGGTTGGCAAAGCGAACCTGTTTGTCCAGCCGCACATGCTCGTAAGGCTTGTTTCTTTCAAACTTGCCGCTGCACACCCGCAAAAAGGCAATCCTGTCGCGGTGTTTGGGATCAAGATTGGCGTGAATTTTAAAAATAAAACCGGTGAACTTCTTTTCATCGGGGGCCACCAGTCTGCTGGTTGTAGCGCGGGATTGCGGAATGGGTGCCAGCTCAATAAAAGTATCCAGCAATTCCTGAATACCAAAGTTGTTCAGTGCACTGCCAAAAAACACAGGCGCCACTTCGGCACTCAGGTAATCGGCCTTGTTCAGTTTGCCGTAAACGCCCTCAATCAGTTCGGCATCTTCGCGCAATTTCAGCGCATCCTTCTCTCCCACTTTTTCGTCAAGCCGCGGATCATTCAAATCACTCAGCCGCACATAATCGTCACTCACCTTGGTTTTACTGCTTTCAAACAAATTCAAGCTGCCATTTTCAAGTAAGTAAACCCCTTTAAAATCGCGGCCCATGTTAATCGGCCAGCTCATGGGGTGCACCTGAATGTTCAGTTTGCCTTCCAGTTCATCCAGCAAATCAAACGGGTCTTTGCCATCGCGGTCCAGCTTATTTATGAAAACAATCACCGGTGTGGCCCGCATGCGGCAAACCTCCATCAGTCTTTCGGTTTGCTCTTCCACCCCTTTTACGCAGTCAATTACCAGGATGACGCTGTCAACCGCGGTAAGGGTGCGGTAAGTATCCTCGGCAAAATCTTTGTGGCCCGGCGTATCAAGAATATTCACCAGCTTGCCTTTGTATTCAAAGGTCATCACCGAGGTGGCCACCGAAATGCCCCTTTGCTTTTCAATTTCCATAAAGTCAGAGGCGGCGGTTTTCTTAATCTTGTTGCTTTTTACAGCACCGGCCGTTTGAATTTGACCGCCAAACAGCAGAAACTTTTCAGTAAGGGTGGTTTTTCCCGCATCGGGGTGACTGATAATCGCAAAGGTTTTTCTGCGCGCAATCTCGGCTTCTATGCTCATTGAGGTTGCAAAAATAGTTTTAAAGCGGCGGTCTGCGCATCAATGCAGCACAGAAATGCGCACGGCAGCACTTCCATCGGCCGTATTCACCCGCAACAAATACAAACCGGGTTTCACGGTTTGCCCAACAGAGGCCCTGTTTTGGGCTATGCCTTTTTCAACGCATTTGCCGGCCCCGTCGAACAATTCGTAGGTTCCGGTTTCGTTGCCTTTCATATAAATCAAACCCTGCGAATACCAAACCTTCAAGCCTGACTGTTTCTCGGTCTTTTTCACTCCTGAAGACGCATCAAAAGTCCAGGTATAGCGTTTGCTTTGGGGCGGGTAAGCAATTAAGCCGACAGACTGATCCAAATCCGTGGTTCGTGTACTGGGCCTGTTGGGATTTCCTTCCAGCACCATTCCGGTAAACGAGGGCCCGTCAATTACAGAATAACCGATAAAAGTAAAATCAGCCATGCTCGAAGCAAAATCGCGAATATAATTTTTACCAAATCTTAGCTCTATTTTGCCTCCGGTTTCATAAATCCACATTTGCATATTTCCCGAGTCGCTGCACTGCCCCCGTAAATCAAAATCGCCGTAAAAACCGTGGTTCGCCCATTGTAACATCACAATTCTGTTGGGCGCACTGCCAAAACGGTGCAAACTAATGGGTGATTTGGCTCCACCCCTTCCGCCCAATCCTTTATCTACCAAATCACTAAAATTACCAACGCTAAAATTGCCGTCAGTGCTGGATATATAGCCATCTTCCAGCAGAAATGTATCCAGATTGTACCCCATTGCATAAAAGGGAAAATTCAATCTTTTGGTGTAAAGTAAGGTATCCCATTCATCCGAGGGCGTATCCCAAATGGAGTCGTTGGCAATCGCTTCACCACCGCGCAACCGATTGGCATAAGCCACGGTATCATGAGTAAATTGGGCTCCTTGTGCTTTCAGGCTATCGGCCACAGGCATAAAAAACAACAATGCCGCCAGCACGGCAACTCTATTTCTCAAAATCATGGTGCAAAGTTACATAGAAGCGGTCTTTAGTCCCTTCCTGCCTGCCATAATCATGGCTGTAGCATTGCCTTCGCCCAAAAAACCGGCCAATGCCAGGGCCTGCTCCATGCTCAAATTCCTTTTGCCCAGCCGCAACTCAGCCCGCTGTTCATACTCTCTGAGCCAAATTTGAAAAGACAAGCGGTGCATACATTGTCCACTGTAGCTCCACTCATCAAAAAATCCCACATTACGCCATTCTACCTTTAAAATACGCTTGCCTTTCCTACCGGTAATCTTCCACTGTATGGGCGACAGGGCTGTGTCGGTCCCAATGCCACGGTCGCAAAAATCAGTTACAAACCCCAGATGCAGCTGCGTATCGCCGGCCAAAGCGGTCAACCTACCCTGCCCGATTAAAAACGAGTCGCAGCTTTTTGATGCCAACCAAACCGCAAAACCCGGTTTTACCCATCGTTTTTCAACGCCTTTTTCACCCAGCAAATCATCCCAAACAACACCTGGAGTAACATGAAACGCACCCTTCAGGGGCTTGCAGTCTTTCTTTACCCAAACCAAGGCCTGCGCCTGCAACTGCCCAAATGTGGCAGCACCAGCCCATGCCCACAATAATAACTTCCTCCATTTAAAATTGATCATACCACAAATCAAAACAGCCAGCGCCGCCATAAATTACGCCCCATTGCAAATCAGGCTTTGCCTGCTTTGATTTTTGCGTTTTTATTCGCTTCGCACCCTCACCCCCACCATTTCCTGCAACAAACAACCCAAAATGACCCAATTTTGCAATTTTCAGTAGATTTAATAGCGCATATTTGCAAAAATCCGTAAACCTAAAATAACAGCAGGGGCTTATATTAAGCATATTTAATCCGCGCCACATGAGGTTTTGCGGTGCTAATGCAGTAATTTCGCGCACTTTTTATCAGAATGCCAATTCGCAACATCGCAATCATCGCCCATGTAGACCACGGAAAAACAACCCTCGTCGACAAAATGCTCTATCAGGCCAGTTTATTTCGTGAAAACCAGGAGGTAGGTGAACTTATTCTCGACAACAACGACCTTGAACGCGAACGCGGCATCACCATTCTGGCAAAAAATGTCAGTGTTAACTGGAAAGGCACCAAAATCAACATCATCGACACCCCTGGCCACGCCGATTTCGGTGGTGAGGTGGAAAGGGTTCTCAACATGGCCGATGGCGTTTTACTGCTTGTCGATGCCTTTGAAGGCCCCATGCCCCAAACCCGTTTTGTGCTGCAAAAAGCACTCGCCCTGGGCAAAAAGGCCATTGTTGTAATCAATAAAGTGGATAAGCCCAACTGCGATCCCGATCAAACCCACGACGCCATTTTCGATTTATTCTTCAATTTGGGAGCAAACGAGGAACAGCTCGATTTCACCACCGTTTATGGTAGCGGAAAACAAGGCTGGTTTGGCCCCGACTGGAAAAACCCCACCACAGACCTCACTCATTTAATGGATACCATTTTAAAGGTGGTACCGGAACCGGTTGTATCTGAAGGCACACCCCAATTGCAAATCACCAGTTTGGATTACAGCAACTACACCGGACGAATTGCTGTGGGTCGCCTCAGCCGCGGTTCGTTAAAAGAAAACATGCCTGTTTGCCTTGTAAAACGCGACGGCAGCATTCAAAAATCAAGAATAAAAGAATTGTACCTGTTCGACGGTTTGGGCAAAGCCCGCACCACCGAGGTTAAGG
>CANHCW010000105.1 GCA_947459165.1 Flavobacteriales bacterium | reverse complement strand
TTCGAAGAGAAGCGAAATGCGGACAAAGACTTTTCAAGCAACGCCTGGGCACAGTGGGAGTGGATTTACAAGCATTCGTCCTACTACGAAAAAACGCACAGGCTTTACCCGATAGGGCGGGTTGATTGAATGGGTTTTACTCGGGTTATTTAAGGCAATGTGCCTATGAATTAAATCCCTTGAAAAACTCTTCAGGAGTTACTTTCAGGGCTTTTAGAATTTTGTAAAGGGTATTCATCTGAATATTGGCCCCGGCCTCATATTTCCCGTATTGGGGTCTTGAAATGTTGTTGTCGTAAGCGAAATACTCATAATTGGTATACCCGGCTTTTTTGCGGTAATATTTCAATTTTTCACCCACTTTTTTCAAAAACAACTTTTCGTCTTCATCCAACATGGTCAGGTTTTCCTTCCTACTGCGAAAGAATATGTTGGCTTGTTTTTAAATAACCGCATAAAACATGCCATATAATAAAGAGTATTTTTGTTATATTTGCCTACAATTTACTACAATATGAAACATTTAAAATTATCAATGGTGATGCTGGTATCCTTGGTTTTATCAACCTTGTCTGCCCAAGTTCCCTCCTATGTGCCCACCAATGGTTTGGTGGGTTGGTGGCCTTTTAATGGAAACGCGAATGATGAGAGTGGGAAAGGGAAAAATGGAACTGTTAATGGTGCTACCTTAACAGTTGACAGATTTGGCGTAAGTAACTCTGCATTTTCATTTGATGGTCTAAATGATTTTATTGCAACCAACTATTCAGGGATTGCAGGCAAACAGAACAGAACTATTCAGTTTTGGGCAAAACACACACAATCTTATGACCCAAATAAATGTGTGTCTTGTTCAAGATTGCCTGCCATATCCTACGGGAGCAATGTAACAGGCCCTTCAGAGATTGGTAAAGGTATATACTGTGATTTCAATGTTGGTGCCAATGGTGTTGGTTTTGATGGTAATGAAACACACACCACATTTGATGCAGTAAACAAGGTGAATGACAATAAATGGCATCACTACGTTTATGTATTGGAGAACATATCCAATGTGACCACTGTGAAAATATATCAGGACAGCCAACTCCTAACAAAGATTTTATATACATACTTGGGGACCAATAGTGTGAACACAAAACTGCAAGTTCCGCTTCAATTTGGGGTAAGAACTTACAGCACTTCAGGAACTCATCCCAATAACTACTATAAAGGTGAACTTGATGATATAGGTTTTTGGGACAGGGCATTAACGGCAAAAGAGGTTGCATCACTTTATAAGGGAACCTTATCAAACAGAAACTCAAACTGCGACCTTATAAAGAAAGCCTGTTTTTATGTTGAGCCCAAGTCAGTGGTGTTAATTGCAGGCAAAAAGTGGCATAAACTCAAGGATTTTCCTTCCGTGGGTCGTTACACCAAGTCATTTGTAATAAATGGTGAAGGTTATATAGTTGGCGGTCTTACCAATACAGGAACTTTTGATGAATGCTGGAAGTATAATGTTTCAAAAGACACATGGACAAGGGTCGCCAATGTTCCGAAATCAGCGAACATATTCACTACTTTCACCATAGACAGTATTGGTTATGCTTTTTATGACAGCGTTCTATATGCCTACAACCCAAAAACGAACCAATGGTCTAACAAAAAAACTTTGAGTGGTGTAAATGTGTGGAATTCAGCGGCATTCGCTGTGAAAGGCAAGGGCTATGTAGTAAGCACTGATTTGAAAGTGCATAGTTATGACCCCACCACCAATAGTTGGATAAGAAAATCGGACTTCCCTGGCACAGGTCGCACAGGTAATGTTGCATTCGCAATAAATGACAAAGGTTATTATGGTTTAGGAATTGTTGGGGGAAATAATGTTTGTCAAAACGATATGTGGGAATACGACCCTACAGCAGACAAGTGGACACAAAAAGCAAATTTCCCCTCTGCTGGAACATACACTACATTCTCTTGCACGGACGGTACTTTAGGATATTTGGTGGGTGGCGAAACAACCAATCCTAATTCTGCCGTGAAGGATTTCTATATCTATGACCCTGTTAAAGACACTTATGCCAAAGATTCCAATTTTTTGGGTGGTGACAGAAATTACATAACCGGGTTTATGTTGAACAATGTTATCTATTGTGGTTTTGGTGGTTTTGGATATTTTAATGATTTTTACAGGTATGCAACTAAAACTATAAGTAAATACGTTACCTACAAATGGTCAACCGGCGATACAGGACTTTCAACCTGTGTTAACCCCAACTACACCCAACTTGTAACCGTAACAGACGGTGAATGTATTGATACGATGTATCTCGGTTGGAATAAACAATCCATTACCATCTATGATACAGTAAAAATCAAAGTAACAGACACCTTACTTATCAATGTAACCTTCAGTAATACAAAGGGAATCCAAACCAATGTGGTTAAGGTTTACCCCAATCCAACAAGTTCAGAATTGCATATTGATTTCAATGATTATAGCTCCATACTTGGTTACAATGTTGAAATATACAATGCTTCAGGACAAACTGTTTATAATTCAACCGTGACCCAGCAAAAGGTTACCATTAATTTATCTTCTTGGACCGGAAAGGGTACCTATTTTGTCAAGATTACGGACAAGGCTGGCAAAGCCATGGAAATAAAGAAGATTGTGCTGCAATAAGATATTTATAGTCTAGTAATAACGAAAAGAGGGCTTTTAACAGGCCCTCTTTTTTTGTGATTCTTTATTGAGCCGGGTTTTACTCCCCGTAATACTCCACAAAATTATTCTGGGTTTCCCACAGCGTAATCTTGCTCAAAACCGCACCACCGGGAAGCGCAGCGCTTAACCGTTTCCAAATTTCCACCGCCATGTTTTCTATGCTGGGAATGCAATGCGAAAGCCAGGGAACATCCATGTTCAGGTTTTTGTGGTCCAGTTCGTCGGTAATTTCTTTGCGAATAATCTCTTTCAGCTCCTTGAGATTGATGATGCAACCCGTGTCTTTTGAAGGAGAGCCCTTCACCGTTACATACAAATCGAAATTGTGGCCGTGAAAATGGGGGTTTGCACAAATGCCGAATTCTTCATAATTCTTCTCGTCACTCCAGTTTGGATTCCAAAGTCTGTGTGCAGCATTGAAGTGTTCCTTTCGGGTGAGGTGCAGAACCGGCATAGTTCCGCAAATTTACACAAAACCCGCGACCTGAAAAAAGCCCTTTAGCGGGGTTTTAATACCACGGTGTCAATTTGTTTGTAGCGCATGGCCGCCCCTGAAAAACCATCAATCAGCCAATTCCAGGGGAAAAGAAAGTTCAATGAGGCCACTTCATTAAAACGCACTTTTAACTCCGGTTTTTGGGTAATGTATCCGTCTTTTCTTATTTCAAGGCGTGGTTTGACATCGTAACTGCGTTTTAGTTTTACGATGCAAGGTGCAGTATCAACGGGTTTGCCGTTTAACCAAACAACTGCTTCGGGGGTTTTGCTTTCAATGGGCATTCGTTGATGGGTGCCGGTTAAAATCAAAGCGCAGCCACCCATAACCATGCACATCAACATGGCGGCCATCATTGTACCCGCCGCTTTCATTTTAATTTGCTTCTACCGGTGAAGGATACCATTGTTTTAATGTCTCCACAGCCTTCAATACATCTTCAGTGGTGTTGAATTTTCCAAAACTGAAACGGATGGTGGTTCTGTTTGTGCCCGGACAAATGGCATTGATCACATGGCTTCCGCCTACACTTCCGCTGCTGCACGCACTGCCACCCGATGCAGAAATGCCCGACAAATCCAGATTGAACAGCAGCATATTGCCCGAATCGCTTGGAGGGAAAGAAACGCTGAGCACGGTGTATAAGGATTGTCCTTCTGCATCACCGTTGAATTGAATATCGGGAATCTCTTGCTTCAGTTTTTCAATCATCAGGTTTTTTAAACCCTGTATGTGGTTTCGCTTTTCTTCCAGATGTCCGTAACAGATTTCCAGCGCCTTGGCCATGCCCACAATGCCATAAACATTCTCTGTGCCGCCGCGCATTTCTCTTTCCTGCGCACCGCCTGTAATTTCAGGATGAATGCGGTTTCGCTTGCTGATATAAATAAAGCCAACGCCTTTTGGACCGTTGAATTTGTGTGCGGCCCCGGCCAGAAAATCAATGTGTCCTTTGCTCAAATCGAATGGGTAATGCCCCATGGTCTGCACAGTATCGCTGTGAAAAATTCCGCCATGGCGATGTACCATTTCACCGGTTTTTTCTGCATCCAGCAAGTTGCCAATTTCATTGTTGGCGTGCATCAAACTCACCAGTGCGCCCGGATTTTCAGACAACAGCGTTTCAAGCGAATCCATATTTACATGCCCTTTTTCATCCAGTTCAACCATCAGCAGTTTTACCAACCCTGAGTGGGCCAGTTCCTCTGCCGTATGCAACACAGCATGGTGCTCTACCGTTGAGGTAATAAGGGTTTTGATGTTCAGTGTTTTGATGGCTCCCCTCAACGCCAAATTATCTGCCTCTGTTCCACCGCTGGTGAAAAATATTTCTGAAGGATGGCATTTCAGCAAACCGGCAATTTTTCCGCGGGCATCCTCGATCATCATTTTGGCTTTTCTGCCATGTGCATGCGCACTGCTGGGATTTCCGAATTGCTCACGCATGGCAGCAACCATGGTTTCTATCACCATCTCATCCAGTGGGCTGGTTGCGGCGTTATCGAGATAGATTCTGTTCATTTGTTAGGTGTTTAGAAACGGTTATTGGCTTTTAGATAACCAATGATTTTATAGCAAAGCTTGGCCATGCTGAATTCGGTAATGATATCGGTTTCGCGGGGAGCAATTTCAACAATATCGAAACCCACCACTTGCTTTCTTTCGGCCAGTCTGCGAAACAATTTACAACCCTGCATCCAACTGAGTCCGCCCGGTTCTACTGTGCCTACCGCAGGGCAAACCGAGGGGTCGAAACCATCAGCATCAATGGTCAGGTACACCTGATCGCCGAGTTTGTCAATGCAATCATCAATCCAGCTATCGATGTTCCACAACTGATGAGCATACCAGGTATGAATGTTGTTGCTGTTTTTTCTCAGGTCTGCTTCTTCTTTGCATTGTGCCCTGATTCCCACCTGTACCAGCGGAACGCCCAGTTCGTGAACCCTTGCCATTACACTGGCGTGTGAGTAAGGATTGTCGTTATAGCTCATGCGCAAGTCGCTGTGCGCATCTATTTGCAGCACACTCAGGTTGGGATATTTTTCCAGATGCGCCTGAACGAAGCCTAGTGAAACCGTATGTTCAGCGCCCAAAGACACCACAAATTTTCCTGCCTGCAGTAGGGCAGAGGTTTGCTTGCGAATCAGTTCCACGGCATCGGCATCGGTGGCACCTTTAAAATCGAGGGAATCGATGGTGCTGATGCCCAGGTTTTTGTATGTTTCCGTATCCAGTTCCTCGTCGTAGAACTCAACAAAATGACTGGCTGAAACCATGGCCGCAGGTCCTTTGTCGCTACCCGCTATGTAGGAACTTGTATGTTCGTAAGGAATTTGCTGAATGGCTATGCGGGCTTTTTCAAAATCGGCCCATTCTGCTTCAGGAAGCGCCAGAAAGCCTTCCTCTGCCGGTAAAATGCGAAAGGGGTAAGACGCCATACAGGTCTTTATCCTTTTACGCGTTCAACATATTCGCCGGTGCGCGTGTCGATTCTTATTTTTTCCCCGGTTTCAACAAACAGGGGAACCATTACCGTAGCTCCTGTTTCAACCGTGGCAGGCTTCAGAGTATTGGTGGCCGTATCGCCACGAACGCCGGGCTCGCTGTAGGTGATTTCAAGCACCACATGAGATGGGGCTTGCGCACCGATTGGCAATTCTCCCTCGAATGAAACCATCACCGTATCGCCCTCTTTCATGAACTTGGCACCTTCGCCAAACATAAATTTGGGAATGGGCACCTGATCGTAGGTTTCATTATTCATGCAAACAAAGCTGTCGCCTTCTTCATAAAGGTATGATAGTTCGTGAACTTCAACACGCACAATGATTACTTCTTCTCCGCTACGAAAACGGTTTTCAGCCAGTTTTCCGTCTTTTACCCTGCGCATTCTGGCCTGATAAAAAGCGCGAAGATTTCCCGGCGTGCGGTGTTGCCATTCGATAATCTGACAAAGCTCTCCGTTATATCGGATGAACATGCCGTTGGATATATCCTGTGTGGTTGCCATAAATTGAATGTGCAAATTTAAAGTGAAAATCTTTATGCGGTTTACAAACCCTTGCTTTATTGCAGATACTCAAGTTTTAGGCCGTATCGGGTCATGGCGTAATAGATAATTTGTGCCCGCTGTGCCGTGAAACTGCTGTATAAGCCACATTTTCTGGGGCAGGGTAAAAGTCCGGCTATGTAAGCTGCTTGTTGCCCCGACAATCTCGCCGCAGTGGTTCGATAATATTTTTTTGCCGCCGCTTCCACTCCAAAAGTTCCATCGCCCGTTTCAATCACATTCAAATACACTTCCATGATGCGTTTTTTGCCCCAGATGAATTCAATGAGCACGGTAAACCAGGCCTCCAGCCCTTTGCGCAGCCAGCTTCTGCCTTCCCATAAAAAAACATTTTTCGCTGTTTGCTGACTAATGGTGCTGGCTCCTCTGAGTTTCCCACCGGCCTTGTTGTGCTCTGCTGCTTTTTTGATGGCTTCAAAATCGAAACCGGAATGAAAACAAAACCGTTGATCTTCCCCGCAAATGACTGCGAGTTGCATTGACTGGCTGATATTTTCAATGGAAACCCACTCTTTTTCAATGATGGTGCCATCGCCCTGTCTCGATTTCATCAATAAAGTGGTACCCGGATTGATCCATTTCAGGGCAAAAACCCACAACAAACTGATGGCTACAAACGCAATAAAAATCCGTAAAGTCCATTTAAGCAGGGTTCTGATCATAGCCGCTGAATTGTCGGCCAAAATTAGGATTTATTTTGGCAAACCTGCTATTTCACAAAGTTGCTCATAACTCATGTTGCGCAAGTCCGTTTCAGAAAACCTGGAAAGCAAATTGCTGGAACCCTCAGCTGGTTTGCGACCGGTAATTGAAGGATCGTATTTGGGAACAATGATATAACGGAAACTGTGCAGGTTGGATTCGCCCCAGGGGGCGTATTCGTTATCGGGGTTGGTTAAAAGAATATTGAGTTCACCGGGCTTGGGCAAGGCACTCCAGACATCTGTGCGGGAGTTGTTGCCCAACTTGTATGTGACCATGGTTCTCATTAACCCAACTTTGCCTGTTGGCCAAATGGCAGGACTGTATCCATTCAGTTTGGCATAAACAAGCAGAATGGAATTCTTGATGCTTTCTTCTGTGAGCAGTGCATCGGGAACTGTTAAAGTCAAGGCCTTTCCAATGCCCGGGATGTCTGTTTTTTCCCATTTCAATCCATTGCTGCCCGGAAAAATCCAATTGCTCGTTTGAATTTGAGGCCCCTCGGGTTGTTGAGTATTCTTTTTACAAGCGGGCGCTGCAAGGCAAATCAACAAACCAATACCTGTCAGAACCGGAATTATGTTGCTTCTTTTCAT
>CANHCW010000104.1 GCA_947459165.1 Flavobacteriales bacterium | reverse complement strand
GTTTATAAAATTTGCCTCAAACTAACGAACAAGTGCAGAAAGTGCGACACCACCATTTGCAAAGAGGTAAAAGTAGACTGCTTCCCCAAATCTTGCAATTGGCGCACCAAGGCTCCGGATTACACCTATTCACTTAAATGCCCTACACTAACCATCGAGGGGAAAAACCTCAATGACGGTTGCATAAAATACCAATTCCAAATTTTAAGTGCCTCCGGTACTGTATTGAATACCCTGAATGGGCGTTTGGTTACAGCCAACTTTACCGGAAATGGGGATTACTACATTTGCATGAAATTAGCGGATACCTGTAACAAATGCGATACCACCATCTGCAAAAAACTAACCATCAATTGTGCAAGCCCTTGCAACTGGAAAGCTGCAGGTGCCGGATTCCAAACAAGGGTAGATTGCAATAAGGTGAGTGTGTTTGCTACAGACCTGAAAAACGGATGCGTAAAATACTCATGGCAAACAGCAGGTACCACCTTTGGCAGTGGTTTGAACTCGGGCGTTACCTTCAATACAAACGGCACCTACACCATTTGTCTGAAATTGACAGACACCTGCAAAAAGTGCGACACCAGCATTTGTCAGACTGTAACCATTAACTGCTGCACCGCAAAAGCGCTTTTCAGAATTGACAGCGTAAGCAAAAAGGGAGTGTTGTATGTAACCAACCTGAGCACGGGCGCTTTCAGTTATATTTGGAACTGGGGAGACTCAACCTACAGCAAAGACAAGAGCCCCGGGTCACATACATACAAATATTCAGGTAGCAAGAAAATTTGCCTTACTGTCTACGATTCGCTTGCCAAATGCAGCACTACTTATTGTCTCACTTATCAGGTTGTAGTTGGAAGAAGTCAGACTTCTCCATTTAGCATTTCAGGGAACAGCACTTCAGGTATGAGCATATTCCCCAACCCTGCTAATCAGCTTGTAAACATTCAATGGCCCGGATCTGCCAACAGAATTGTGCTTAGAACTACAACCGGCGCTGAAATTTGGAGGGGCGAAGTTTCAGGCAATCACTACACATTGAAAACCGATCAATTCAAAGAGGGTACCTACATTGTAGAGATTTTAGGGGAAGCCACCCACAGCACCGGCATTTTATTACTGACGAGGTAAATTATTAACAGTATATTCATTACAAAAAGGGCTGAGTAAGCCCTTTTTGTATTTTTAGCGAGAATTAAATTAATAACAAGTTGACTTTTATCATATTCATAGATGAAATTTGAGTGTAATTTTGCAGTGAAATTTATTTATGGAGAGAAAAACGAATAACAATATTCTGGTGCCCACCGATTTTTCGGAAGTGGCATCCAACGCCTTAGGCCATGCGGTGAAAGTAGCACAAACCTACAAAAATGAAATCACCCTGGTAAACATCATCGACGAGGGATTCTTTGGCGGTCTTTTCGGCAGTGGTAATCAGGCTGAACTCGTTCGAGAAGCTGTAGAAAACCGCCTCAACAAGCTGGCGGAAGAAATTGAAAGCACGCATGGTATTAAAGTTCACAAGCGCATCGACTCAGGCAGAATCTATAAAGTAATCTCCAAAATAGCCAACGATGAAAATTTCGATTCCATCATTATGGGCAGCCACGGGGCAAACGGGCTCGAACAAGTTATTGGATCGAATGCAAGCAGAACAATTCAGTATGCTGAGGTTCCGGTTGTAGTGGTAAAAAACAACAATGTGGGCGAAGGCTATAAAACCATTGTCATGCCCATAGATTTGAGCATTGAGAGTCGCCAAAAAGTAGATTGGGGGATTCACCTCGCCAAGCAATTCAACAGCGAAATCCACATTGCCTATCAGGGCAGTTCCGATGAATTCACCAACAACAGAATCAACGCCAATGTGAAGGCCGTTGAGCACCAACTGGAAAAAAGCGGAGTGAAATTTGTTTGCAGTGAAATTGAAGACAAACTGCTCGAGAACTTTGCAACTGAAATTATTTCTTACGCTGCCAATGTAAAGGCCGACATGATTCTGGTGATGACGGACACTGAACCCAATCTGGCAGAAAGAATTTTGGGAACCTACACCCAGCAGATTGTGAACCGCAGTCCTGTTCCTGTGATGTGCATTCATCCAAAAGAAACTGCCTTCACCTATTATTATTGATAAACTGAACCTAACTAAAAGAGGCTGCCTAACGGACAGCCTCTTTTTTTATTTAGAAAAACCTTAAATGATTTGTCTTTTTCCTGAAATTAAAAGTCGAAAATGATGCCGATTGTAGGCAGCACTGTACCGCTGGTATTGGGAAGAAAATCTGCCCGGTATTGCAGTGGATTGGCGGGGTCGGTAATTAAATTACCCTGAGCATCGCGCGCAGCAACAAGAGTATTGGGTCCCACATATTGCGTATTCAGGAAGTTTTGAATATCGATATACAGGTTTAAAGAGCTGCGTCTGAAGTACCAAACCT
This sequence comes from Flavobacteriales bacterium, assembly GCA_947459165.1. Classification (GTDB taxonomy): domain Bacteria; phylum Bacteroidota; class Bacteroidia; order NS11-12g; family UBA955; genus RGEC01. The sequence continues at coordinate 5,229 of CANHCW010000104.1, read as the reverse complement.
TGTCGATGCGAATGTCAAACTGATTAAAATCTCCAACCCTCAGGGTGTTCAAACGGGAATAATCGGGCAAGGCTTGTCCAACCACATCCCAGTTGTACTTTTTCAGTGAACGGTTTGTATCGTATGGGGTGAAAGGTCTGCCGGTTATAAATCTCCATTTGGCGCCAATTTCCCAGTTTCTCTTCAACTTAATACCACCGGTTAAAACAAGTGTATGGCGACTGTCCCAGGCACTCGCAACCATATTGCCCTTGGGGTCTGCAAACCTGCTCCAACAAAGTGTGTAGCTGGCTATTCCATACAAACCTCGGCGGCTTCTGCGCTGAACCAAAAATTCCATACCATAGGCCTCTCCTGTTCCGTTTGAAACCACGGGTTCATTTCCAACAATGGCAAAATCGCCCCCCAAGTTGCCCAAGCTAATTCCTTCGCGCATCGCAACCGGATAATTTGAATACTGTTTGTAAAAACCCTCCATGGTTATTTTGGTCTCCTTACCGTAATTGTACTGAATACCAGCTGCCGCCATTCTATTTCTCAGGTATTTCAAAGTTTCACGGTTTGCCAGTTTGCCTACGCTGTCTCTGTAACCCATAAGAGTGTATCCGGGCAACTGATGGAACTGCCCAACATTGGCATTGAAAAAGAAAGAGCCCGACAGCGGAACCGACGCTGATATGGATATACTGGGTTGATTGAGGATGTTTCTTGTGTTTTTGTTGTAGCCGGAACCATCAAAACGCAAGCCTCCTGACAGGTTAATGCCCGAAGCCGTGCTTCTGCTCCAACGAGAAAAAAAGCTGTATTTCAGCACATTCAAATCCGACTGAAAATTAATGGTTTGAGGTCCTGCCGGCGTACTGATTCTATTGAATGTTTTGTTCCCATACTGGGCAAACTCCAATCCTCCCCCGTTCATTAACGACCACCGCCCCATTCTTCTGCTTTGTTCGTAGCGAAGTTTGTTTTCCTCTTCTGTGCTTCTGTAATCAAGTATCTTTTTCGAAGGATCGTTTTCGTCGTTGTCCTGAAACTTTGTGTTGATGTTGCTTAACATATTTCGGCTTAGAAAAACCTGATGTCTGGATTTGCCAAAATAGGTGTAAGAAGCCCCTGCCATATAATTCCACTGCTGATAATCAGGTATATATCCCAAAATGTAACGATTCGATTTCAGCGTAAGAGAATCGGTAATGCCATCGTTTACTCCCGCATTGAGGCGGATGTAATCCACAGCACCGAGCAGAACAAAGTTTAATTCTGATTTTTCATTCAGTTTGGTTCTAACCTTAGCCTGATAATCGATAAAATTGGGCAGAAAAGGCAATTTGAGGAGTGTAAACAGGCCTTGCAAATAACTTTGGCGGGCAGAAACAATGAATGTGGTTTTTTTCTTTTTGCCCAAAGGACCATCGGCCGTAAAACCCAGGTCGGAACTGCCCAGGGTAAACCTGAATTTTGTTTTGTCGGCATTGCCGTCAATCTGCCGAAAATCAACCACCGCACTCATTCCATTGGCGTAATTAATCGGAAAAGCACCTGTGTAAAAGTTCACCTCTTTAATAAAATTAACATTCAGAATACCTACAGGACCTCCTGTACTTCCCTGAGTTTGAAAGTGATTGATGACGGGAATTTCGAAACCATCAAGATAAAATTTGTTTTCAACGGGCGAACCACCGCGAATGACAATATCGTTTCGGAAACTGGGAACACTTATAACACCGGGAAGGGATTGAACTATTTTACTGATGTCGCGGTTGCCTCCCGGATTTCTTTCAATTTCGCGAATGCTGAGTGACTGGGCCCCTACAGGACTTTCAGCGCGGCGATTTTGAATTGCACTGCGGGTAATGTTAACCTGACCAATCGAGGATCCCAAAGATTCTAGATTAATTTGTACAAAGGGGCTTTTGTCGAATGTAAACAGCATTTCTGCAGCATAGCCGGTTGTGTACCCCTCAGCCTGCGCATAAACTACAAAAAAACCGGGTTCAGACAACTCGAGTTTAAAATTGCCACTGCTGTCGGTTTTTGTTTTTACATCAGTTCTTGAAACAAAAATTTCGGCGATCACAGGTTTGTTGCTTCCGGCATCTTTTACATTGCCGCTTACAGCTATTTTTTGTGCTTGTGCCTCACTCAAACCCAGAAACAGGGCCAAAACAAATAAAAGTCTCATTGTATCATAAACAACAATGCTCGTTTAATGTTCACGCAAAGCGCGCTGAAAGCCTATGTTGTTTATTATTTGTTTAAATCTTTAGATCATTTAACACACACAAAATTTGGCAGTTAAGCAGGATGAATAAATTTGTAAAAGGAGGCAAAAATGATTGATAAATTCTGGAAAAAACTCAGCGGAGAGAATATCCCAAACATCAAAGAAGAGGTGGAAAACACCATTTTAAAAGAACTCAGCGAGGGCAATGACATTCGCATTTGTATTGGAACCGATAGTCAGATGCACGGCACTAAAGCCGAGTTTGCCACTGCCATAGTTTTTATCAGAAACAAACGAGGCGGCTTCTTTTTCGTTAACAAGGAACAGTTGCGATGGGAACAGGGAATAAGAATGCGCATGCTGGAAGAAGTAACCCGCAGCGTAACCACCGCTTACGGCCTTTGTGAGCTTTTCGACCGCTACGACATTCCTATGGAAGTGCACGCGGACATCAACACCGATCCGCAGTTTATGAGCAATGTGGCCTTAAAGGAAGCCATGGGTTACATACTTGGAATGGGTTTTCAGTTCAAGGCCAAACCCGATGCCTTTGCCAGCAGTTGCTGCGCCAATAAAGTGGTGCAATAGTATGCTGCACTGAACAGCAACTTAAAACAAGTAACGGGCCTCGGCCCTGCCAATATGAACACTGCGCGACTCACCCGTGCGCCGGTATTCGTAGTTGAACAATATTTGAATATTGCCCGAGGCCGACAAGCGCAGATCGGCATTAAGCCTGTAGTTTCTTCCCGGAGCAAACCCTTGCAGTAAATCGAATGCCATGGGGGTATTGAGTGCCGAAAACCAGGAACAATTCAACATTGAAGCCCGAATGTCTAACATTCCGGTTTTTCCGGCTGAACGAGACAAACCTGCCTGAATTTCAGTGATGGAAGACAATCGTTTGCCCGAAACAGAATCGCCCAGACTTTGCTTCAAACCCAGCAATAAACGCGTGGATACCCCCAGCTGGTATACAATTTGCGGTTCAAACATCCATTGCCCGTAATCGAAATTATTTGAAGGCAGGAATGCGGTAACGAGACGGCTGTTTCTGTTTTCGCCGGTGAAACGGATTTGCCACAATTCGCCGGCCTCAAATCGCTGAAACAAGGTATGCGAACGCTGAAACCTCAATTCAGGTCCATTGCTGAAAAATATTTTGTTGCTGCGCCAAAGTGAAGTGAGCTGAACCATCCATCTGCCGCGAATCAAATCGGCTTCCGCCTGATTTCTGAAAATTCCCACCGATGAAATCAGCTCCGCATCCTGCAAATTTTGAAGAAATGGCAAAAATTTCTGCCAAATACTATTGTAAGTGTTTCGAGAATTCAGATTCCAGCTGAGTCGGTTGCTAAACCACTTTCTAACCGACTTACCCGGACGCCACAGCATATTTCCATTCAATTCATTCAGTTGAGCATTGATGTACTGCCCGGTAGGCACCAGCAACCTGACAAATTTCGCCTGATCCTTGAATGGCGCATCCACAAATTCAAAAATCTCCTGCACGCCATTCCCGTTAAAATCAACCCAGGTAAAGAAGCCCTGCCCTGCAGGCACTTCAAAATAAGCAAACTGCCTTTGCTGTTCCCGGGCAGAAATGCTCTGATAGAAAATGTTTCCACTTAAACTTTTCAGCAAAGCCGGAGCCGACAACTCAAATCTGCCCGTAAAGTGATTTTCGTTGCGAAACTGAGTTACAAAAACAGAGTCGATAAGGCGGGAAAAACGCATATTCACCCCGGCTTTTACAAAACCTCCTTTTTTCAGCGACAGCGAAGCATCGCCGCCTAGCATGTCGAATACAGATGCGCTTGATAAAGCAATGAATTTAGGCATCAAATTCAGCCTGCGGGAAGCAGCGAAGGCAGTCAGCAGTTTACCACTTGTTTTTTCAAGTTTAAACTGACCTGTTTTATGCCCATAGGATTCTTTCAAAAGACCCTGCTGAAAATTGTCTGAAAAACGACTGCTTTCTTCTCTGTAAGATACACCCCATCGCCATTTGCGGGCATTCAGACCGGCCTCGGCTTCGGTTGCCAAATACAGGTTTGATTTTCGGGATAAATCAAAGTAAGTGCGGCTAAGCTCCCATTTTGGTTTAAAGTACCAACCCTTTTTTTCAGCGACACCGTACAACAGCGCATTTCTTCCTGTATTCTTACTAAAATCGTTGAACCCGAGTCTGCCACCCAGTTTCAGGTATCGGCTGCTTATTTCGGTTTGGTGAACCAAATAACGGGAACCGGCCACAGCACTGCCGTTTTCGGGATTGTTCAACTGTCTGTCCCACTGCCTACCAAATTCCACATCCCTGAATCTCTCAATGGTGTTGAAACTTCTGCTTGTCCATTCCGTTTCCAGTTTGTTGCTCATGTGCCAGTTGCGGGTTGAGTCCTTCATCTTTCTGAGAATGGAACTTTGACGCCATTCCAATGAAATGGCTTTGCCTTTGTTATTGGCATCGTCGAGTTCTGAAAACAGGTTCTTGTCCTGCGAGGAAAGTGCCCCGCTAACCTTCAACGAATTATTTCTGTTGATCCTGTAAACCATTCCCGCCTCCGATAAATTCAGCCGGTTGGGTGTTTGCAACTGTGTGATGGGCTCATAATCGCCCTGTCTTACGCCGGCAGTTTCACCCACAAACCTGTAAACCTTGCCATTCGCTGCAGAGCCCGATAAAATGTAACGGCCTTTGCCATTTCCCACAAAATTGAATGACACAGAATAATAAATCTTTCCGGTATCGGGAGAAGAAACATAGCGGTAATAAATAACACCCGCGCTGTCCTCTAGTATGTAATTGGGGCTGTTTGGACTAAAGAATTGCTGAATTCTGGCTGAAGGCAACACGGCTAATGCAGGGTTATCTCCTGCCAATGCCATAATTCTACGGGCATCGAGACCGCGGCTTGAATCAAACAGGGTTAAATCCTGCTGTATAGGCTGGCTTTTCAGATCCGATTCTGTGTATGCCGAAGCGAAAAAATGCAATTTCCCAT
>CANHCW010000103.1 GCA_947459165.1 Flavobacteriales bacterium | reverse complement strand
CATTATTGATATGAATGTTGCGGATCGAAACCGCTTTGCAATGAACGCCCGGGTTTGGGCTGTAAAAAAGTTCGGCAAACAAGGTGTGGTTGATGCCTACCTTGATTGCTACAATCAACTTTAAGAGCCGCCTTGAGAGTTAATCAAGGTTGTCGTGCAGAATGCGGTTTTTACGCACCGTTTGATCCACTTCTTCGCTTTCCTGTGCAATGGTAATGCGGGCCACGGTGTCGTCGGCACTGTTTGGTGCCTCATGCAATACGCAGCTTTTGCGCATAAATGCCGGTACTTCAAGCGATTCAAGGGCGTTCATTCGTTCAATCCGGCTTTTTTCCGGGATGAACGGTTGAGGCTGATGAAACGGTTCGGAAATGGCCTGTGGAATTTCGTACTGACCGTTCAGATTAATGGGTTGCGGAGTAGAAATCACATTTTGAGGTTCTATTGTAGGAATGCTGTTTTCAAGAGGGGGCAAAGTTCGAACAGGTGGGGGAGGAATGAAAACACTCTCCGGACTCACTGCAGGGGGCTGATTTTGCGGTGCAGGCAATTCAACGGGAACAGGAGCATAGTCTACAGGAACAGGGGTGTTTACTGTCTGGTTAATGCTTGCCTCTGCCACTGAAAAAATGGTGGTATTTCCCGATTCAAAGCCGGTGGCAATGACGGTAATGGCGATTTCTTCACCCAGCGAAGGATCATGTGTGATACCCATTTTCAGGTGAGCCGTATTACCGGCTTCTTCCTGCAGGAAGCGTTTTACTTTCGCTGTTTCGCCCATGGTAGGTTCTTTCGATCCATAAGTGAAGTTCACCAGTAAATGCTTGGCTTTGGTAATTTTGGTATTGTCGAGCAAAGGACTGTCGAGAGCCATTTTTGCTGCTTCCTCAGCCCTTTCTGAACCACTGGCAACGCCGGTTCCCATCAGGGCGCGACCACTGCCGGTCATGGCCGTTTGTACATCTTTAAAATCGACATTTATAATGCCCGGCTTGGTGATGATTTCCGCAATGCCTTTGGCCGCAGTGCAAAGAATGTCATCGGCCTGTGCAAATGCCTTGCTGATGGGCAGGTCGCCGTACATTTCCACAATTCTGTCGTTGCTTATGGTAAGCAGTGCATCTACATAAGGTTTTAGGTTTTCAATGCCTTGTCTTGCCTGGTCTATTCTGGCATCTCCTTCGTCTTCAAACGGTATGGTTACAATGCCTACAGTCAGAATTCCGAGTTCGCGGCTTATTTTGGCAATGATGGGTGCTGCCCCGGTTCCGGTTCCACCACCCATGCCGGCGGTGATAAAAACCATTTTGGTGCCGGTTTTCAGAATGTCGGTAATTTGCCCCACATTTTCCATGGCGGCTTTTTTACCCATTTCCGGTTCTGAACCTGCCCCGAGCCCTTCGGTTAGCTGCGCACCCAGCTGAATTTTATTGGGTACCGGACTGCTTACAAGTGATTGGAAATCGGTGTTGCATACGAAAAATTCAACCCCTTCTATTCCCTGACGGAACATGTGGTTGACTGCGTTGCTGCCGCCACCGCCTACGCCAATTACTTTAATGATGGCGTCTTTGAGGGTATTTACATCCGGTTCGAAACTGATTGGCATATTGTTGGTCCTTTCTTTATTTTATTGATTGATTTATAATTTGGCATCGGGGAAGTCGTCTCCGCCTTTCATCCATTCATCCAGTCCTTTGATCATTCCGAAAAAGCCCTGAAACTTTTTGCTCTCTTTTTTAGGTTCGGGTGAAGCCGGCGCTTCCGTTTCGAACAAATCCGATTGCCCTGCTGTAGTTGTTTGTTCATTGATTTTGGTGTTGCCGGGCAGTTGAAGGTGGGGGTTGCTGAGCAGTCCGCGCATAACCAAGCCGATACCAGTAGCATACATGGGGTTTCTTACTTCATCAACAATGCCTTTTCCTAATTTTTGGCCGGGTGTGCCGATGTGCACTTCCATGCCGGTATGGTATGAAACCAATTGGGTGATGTTGGCCAGTGCAGATCCGCCGCCGGTAAGCACAATACCACCACCTAAGCGGTGTTTTAGACTTGAAACATCAATTTCGTAGTTGATTCTTTCTATAATGTCTTCCATACGGGCCTGTATAACCTGCGCAATGGCGTATCGGCTTATTTCCCGGGGTTTTCTGCCTGGCAAGCCCGGAACCACCACCACTTCATTTTTCATGGTTTCTGTGGGGTAGCAGCTTCCATAGTTTACCTTTACAATTTCCGCCTGTTCTTTCAGAATGCCGAATGCCTCCTGCAAATCTTTGGTAATGCGGTCGCCACCGATGGAAATAATGGCGGTATGGCGAATGAAGCCGTCTTCGAAAATACACATATCGGTTGTGCCGCCACCAATATCGATCAGGGCTACTCCGGCCTCCATTTCATCGTCAGATAAAACGGCCGAGGCTGAAGCGAAGGGTTCAACAATTAAATCGGCAACCTCAAGTCCGGCGCGTTTTACAGCCATTAAAATATGTCGGGCTGCAGTGGTTTGTCCGGTAACGATATGGTAATTGCATTCAACACGCACACCCATGCGACCAACCGGATCTTTTACTCCTTCTTCATCGTCGATGCGGTATTCCTGGGGCAATACATGAATAATCTCCATGCCGGGTTCCAGCGCCAGATTCTGCATGTCGGTTTCCAGTTTGTCAAGCTCTTCCTGGCTGATTTCCTCCATAGAATTGCGCCTTGAAAGTGTTCCACGGTGCTGCATGCTGCGGATATGGTGCCCTGCAATGCCGACATACACGGTTCTGATTTCAACCTGACTTTGTCTTTTTGCTTCTTCAACAGCCAGCCTGATGGCGGTTTCAGCCTTGCTGATGTTCGCTACCATGCCTCGTGAAACTCCACCGGCACTGGGTGCTTTGCCCAGTCCCAGCACATTGATTTTGCCGTTTTCGGCCAGCTGACCCACGATGGCTGCCACCTTCGTGGTTCCAATGTCGAGTCCTACGATGTAATCGGTTTTAGAAACCATATGTGGATGAATATTATTTGTGTTTGTCATTTTGGACAGTTTTATCTTTGGGGTGTTCTGTTTCTGTTACATTCTTTTCGCATACTATCTGACCGCGGTATCTTAAGTTGATAACGCTGTACTTGTCCCAGCCTGCGTGGCGTATCCCCTTTTCGTAGAATACACGGAGGTTTGAGAACTTTTCGGGCAGATTTTCGGCATTTCCTAAAACAATGGTATGCCTACCAAGTCTGGGAATCAACAAAATGCCTTTAGACTTATCTACATAACATTGTTCAAACATTGCGTTCCACAGCGGATCAGCGGAAATAAACCTGCCAATGGCCAATAATTCCCTGTTTATTGGGGTGTTGATTTGTCCGCCGTTGCCAAGTAATTCCGGAATGTTGCCGGTGGCTGGAATCACATTCGGGAATTGCCCGCCTTTATCAGGAATCTTAAAGCCACCTGTATCCAGAAAGTAGCTTTCTCCCTTTAGGTTGGTAATGTGTATAACGGGCAGGCGCTGCTGTACGCCAATTTTCAAAATTCCATCAAGCCCCAGGTATACTTGGGCATGGGCGGTAAAAGGCAACTTTCTGATGGCCGTTTCAATTTTGCCCAAATTGACTTCAGATGCGGTTTTGCCCGTTGGGTTTCCTCCTTCGCGCGCAAGCACACCCGAAATGTCGTTGGTGGTAACGAAATACAAGCCTGTATCGGGTTCAATTGAAATTTCGACCTTTTCAATAACCCTGTTTTTCCCGGCATAACTCAGACTTACCCAGGTTATAATGAGAATAAGAATTAGCGTAAGCAGAATGCCCAGCAGCCACATTCTCGATTTGGTGATATTGCCTAAGTTAAATGCCATGATAAACCTCCTTTATTTTTGGAACCAGGCGGTCGATGTCTCCTGCGCCTAGAATCAGCAGCAACTCCGGCCTGTTGGCTTGCACATATTCAATGATTTCATGCGGCATCATCAGAATTTTGTTTTTGCTGTTTATTTTGCTCAATAGCCACTCAGAGGTAATGCCTTCAATGGGCAATTCCCTGGCGGGATATATGTCCATCAATATGGTTTCATCCGGTTTGGACAGACTTTCTGCAAAACCATCGGCAAAATCGCGGGTGCGGGTAAACAGGTGCGGCTGAAAAATGGCTGTGAGTTTTTTATTGGGATACAATTCCTTCACAGAACCAATGATGGCGTTCAGCTCTTGCGGGTGATGCGCATAATCGTCTATAACGATTTTATTTTCAGTTTTTACCACATATTCAAAACGCCTTTTGGCACCCCTGAATGATGCGAGGGCTTTGGTTACCTCATTTTCCGGCAGGTTCAGTACATTTAGCGTAAGGGCAAGTGCGGCAGTCGCGTTTTCTATGTTGTGAAAACCGGGTAATCCGCAGTGAATGTGTTCAAGCTTTGACGGATACATTCCCTTTCCTTCGAAGCCAAACCGGAAATTGCCATTTAAGACACATTCGAACCTACCATTGAAATCGGTATTTGTTCCTCCGTTGAGTCCATAAGAATACTGTTTCAGGTTTTCGGGCCAGGTTTTGTGTAAATCCTTTTGGGCAATCAGCAAACCATCTGATTTTATTTTTTTGCTGAATTCAACAAATGCCTGATTAAATTCTTCGGCACTACCGTAAATGTCCAGGTGGTCGGGATCGATTGCTGTGATGATGGCTGCATCGGGTTTCAGGCGATGAAAACTGCGGTCAAATTCATCGGCTTCGAGCACCACAATATTCTTGTCTGGGAATAAATTACGGCCATCGGTTTTGTGCAGGTAGTTGGTGTTGTAGTTGGCTGAAATGCCGCCTAGAAATGCGGTGAAATTGATGTTGCATTCGTGCAGAATGTGCGCAATCAGGGTGCTGGTGGTGGTTTTGCCGTGGGTGCCGGCTACAGCAATGCAATATGCATCGTTGCTGATAATGCCCAAAACTTCGCTGCGTTTGTGCAGTTGGTATTCATTATTCTTAAGGAAATTGAATTGTACATGATTGGCAGGAATGGCCGGTGTGTAAACAATCAGTGTCTCATTTTTGTGGTTGAAAATAAATTCCGGAATTGTGTCTTCGCTGTCGGTAAAAGTAATATCAATGCCCTCTGCAGTGAGTTCATCGGTTAAATCACTCGGGGTTTTGTCATAGCCGCAAACAGTAATGCCCGTGGCATTAAAATACCTTGCAATGGCACTCATTCCAATGCCACCAATTCCTAAAAAATATGCATATTTAATTTGCAGCATTTTTAATCACCATTTGATAAATTTCATGTGCTATGTCCTCTGTAGCAAGGTATTTGGCCATAGGCTCCAGATTGGTTGTGAGGTTCTTTTGTAATTCTTTATTTCTTAACAGATCCAGAGAAACAGAAATCAGTGATTCTTTCACCTCGCTGTCTTTCACCATTAAAGCGGCGTCCATTTGTGTCAATTGTTCCGCATTTTTGGTTTGGTGGTCGTCGGTAACATTTGGCGAGGGTACCAGTATGGCAGGTTTTCCGGTTACGGCAATTTCAGAAATAGTGAGTGCGCCGGCTCTGGAAATCACTGCATCTGAGGCGGCATAAGCCAGTTCCATTTCGCGTATGAATTCTGATGCATAAACACCTTCGAAACCGGTTGTTTCAGCTTTAAAGTTCTTTCCGGTTTGCCATATTAGCTGTATACCAGCGTCTGTAAGCGGTTTTAAATTTTCCTGAATGCATTCGTTGATGCTTCGGGCGCCCAGGCTTCCACCGGTAACAAACAAAACGGGCTTTTCCGAATTCAACCCAAAATGGGTTCTGCAGGCCTGCGTGTCGTGTGTCCTTAATAAGCCTAGCCTTACAGGGTTGCCTGTAAATTTAATTTTATCAGCCGGAAAGTATTTTTTCATTTCCGGAAATCCGGTGAAAATGATATCGGCACGATTGGCCATTACCCTGTTGGTGAGTCCGGGAAATCCGTTCCCTTCCCATATCGCTGTTTTTGCCCCCAAATTGGAAGCGGCATACAATACGGGCAGGCTGGCGTATCCACCCGTTCCGATAACACAATGGGGTTTAAATTCTTTCACCAGTTTTTTGGCTTGGAAATAACTTTTGATGAATTTCCAAAGCACCTTGAGATTCTCTAGAGTGAAACTTCGTTTCAACCCCGCAACATCCAAACCAACAATTGGAAAACCTTCCTGGGGAATTTTTTCCATTTCCATGCGGTTGTTTGCCCCTACGAATAAAATTTCGCAGTCGGGCATAAGCTGTCTTAAGCCATGTGCAATGGCCACCGCAGGGAAAATATGTCCCCCTGTTCCTCCACCTGATATGATGAACTTAAACGGCTTCAACCTGCTGCTGTTTGTTTTTTTCTTCTTCTATGGTTCTGCTTACACTGAGAATAACGCCAAATGCAATGCTGTTAAAAACCAGGCTAGTTCCGCCCATGCTCACCAGTGGAATTGTGAGACCTGTTACAGGAAGTATGCCTACGGCTACGCCCATGTTAACGAATGCCTGAAAGCTCATGCTAAAGCATAAACCAAGCGATAGCAGAGCTCCAAATGCCCTGGGACTTTCCACAACAATTTTTAAACATCGGAAGAGAAGCAAAAGGAAAAGCCCGACAATTAAGGCTCCGCCAAAAAGTCCGTATTCTTCAACAATGATGGCATAAATGAAATCTGAATAGGGGTGGGGCAAATAGTTGCGTTGAATGCTGTTTCCGGGCCCTTTTCCTAAAAATCCACCCGATGCCACTGCAATTTTAGACTGAGTTTGCTGGTAATTGCTTTCCCCCTGGTCTTTTCCCATAAAAGTTTCAATTCTTTTTTTCCAGGTTGGAATGCGCGAATTGCTCATATTCTCTACATTAAGATTCATTAAAATGACCACAAGCAGAGAGATTAAAACTGCACCCGATACAGCCAGCATGGTTAGGTATTTGAAATTGATTCGCCCTATGAAAAGCAGCAGGCAGCATGTGAAAAACACAACCAAAGCTGTGCTCAGGTTTTCAGGGGCAATCAGTACAACCACAATCAGTATGACAGCCAGAATATTTCTGAAAACCTTGAGACTGTCAATGTCTTCCTGATTTTTACTCAGGTAACGGGCAATGTACATAATGAGAAAGAGTTTGGCCATGTCACTGGTCTGGAAGGTGATTCCCAAACCCGGAATAGGCAATACCCTTGTGGCATTGTTTACTTCACTGCCCACAAATAGGGTAACAACCAACAGCAGGATTGATATCCAAACCAGCAATTGTGATAGTCGGGCGAAATACAGGTAATTGAGTAAATGACACATGTACATAAAGCCAAACCCAATAAGCAAGTAACCGGTGTGCTTGAGAAAGTAAAACTCGGTATTTCCGCCCTGTTTGCTGAAGGCAAGGGTTCCTGTTGAGCTGTAAACAGCAAGTATGCCAATTAACGACAATGATATTACAATGACCCATATCCATGGATCACCGCGAAATACCCTGTTTAACCTACTGCTGTTCATGCTGTATTTTTACAGTTTAATAACGGCTTCTTTAAACTGTCTTCCCCTGTCCTGATAGTCATCGAAAAGATCGAAACTGGCACATGCGGGAGACAATAGAACGCTTTCCCCGGCCTGAGCAAGGCGGTAGGCAACATGCACGGCTTCCTTGGCGCTGAGGGTGTTGACAATCATGTCCACATCATTTTGAAAAGCCTGATGAATTTT
>CANHCW010000102.1 GCA_947459165.1 Flavobacteriales bacterium | reverse complement strand
CGCGCATCAGAGCCGCGGGATTGCTTTGTTCCAGGGTCTCAAAAAAAGTGGCTATTTCCATGGCAACAGCAGGTAAATTATCGAATGATTGGCTTGTGAAACTGAATCCGGCTATGCCCAAATCTTTTGTCAGTTGTTCAACCGTTTCCCTCAGCATTTCTGCCGACGGTTTCTGTTGTTCCAGTTCAGTGTTTTCGTTCATTCCGGTGCGTGTTCAAGACCGTTTTCCCACTTGCTGACTGCCGCGGTGGCCAAAGCATTTCCCAATACATTGGTCATGCTTCTTCCCATGTCGCAGAAGTGGTCAATTGGCAAAATAAGCGCAATGCCCTCGGGTGGAATGCCGTAAATGGCGCACACTGCGGTAACCACAACAAGGCTGGCCCGGGGAACTCCTGCAATTCCTTTGCTGGTGAGCATCAAAACCAGCAACATGGAAATTTGTGTTCCCGTATCAAGCGGAATACCATAGGCCTGGGCAATGAAAATACTGGCAAAAGTCATGTACATCATGCTGCCATCGAGGTTGAAACTGTAGCCCAGAGGCAATACAAAACTCACAATATTGGGTTTGCATCCGAAGCGTTCCATTTCTTCTGTCAGCTTGGGAAATACCGCTTCACTGCTTGTGGTGCTGAATGCAATGAGTAATGGCTGCTGAATTCGGTTGAGCATTGCTTTTAGCCGGTTTTTTAAAATGAGATAACCCGCAATCAGCAAAATCAACCACAATACGGCCAAACCCAAATAAAAACTGCCCATGTAGGTTCCGTAAACCTTCAAAATTCCCAGTCCTTTTTTCGCCACAATGGCCGAAACGCCGCCGAAAACCCCGATCGGGGCGAACCACATAATGTAGCTCACCATTTTCAGGGATACATGTCCCACGGTATCCAGGGCTTTTGTCAACGATTCCCCCTTTGATCCCAGCGCGGTCAATGCCACACCGAAAAAGATAGAAAACACCACGAGCTGCAGCATTTCATTACTCGCCATGGCTTCAACCACACTTCGGGGAATGATATGTTCAACAAATCCGGCCAAGGTGAATCCTTTGTTTTTCGCCAATAAATCGCTGGCGCCCGCCACATCCGCACTGCCCAGTTCGGCACCCACGCCGGGTTTGAAAATATTGACCAGTATCAGCCCAAGTGTTAAACTGATTAAGCTCGCGCTAAAAAACCAAAGCATGCTTTTACCTCCCACGCGTCCAACGGCTTTCAAATCGCCCATTTTGGCAATGCCCACTACCAGGGTGCTAAAAACCAGGGGCGCGATAATCATTTGTACCAGGCGCAAAAAAATGGTGGTTAAAAGTTTAATGTTGTCGGAAAAATCCTTTGCGTCGGCTTTTGATGCATAAAGATAGACACTTTCGCCCAAAGCGATTCCCAATATCATTCCCAGCAAAATGAGAATGGTCAGTCTGTGTTTTTTTGCAATCATGTTGGTTTTGCAATAATAAGCGGCAAAAATCAACCGGAACGCGATTTTTATTCCTTTTATTTATGGTAATGCAGGCTTGTTGTGGATTAGAGTTTGAAACGATACAAATTGAAATGCCGTATTTTTGAAGCAATGATTGTGGTAACCGGTGCCGCAGGTTTTATTGGCTCAGCTTTGCTGGGCAGGTTGCAACGCGAAGGTTACGGCAATCTGGTTGCGGTTGACGACTTTTCAAATCCCAACAAGCGGCCAAATTTGCAATACAAAAAACTTCATCTCTCAATAGATCGAAACGATTTTCTTAATTGGCTGAAAGACAACAGCGAACATGTTCAGGCAATACTGCACATTGGAGCAAGAACCGACACATCTGAATTCAGTGATGAGGTGCTCAATTCGCTAAATGTTGAATACAGCAAGGCGTTGTGGAATGCATGCGTTGATTATTCCATTCCCTTTATTTATGCAAGCAGCGCAGCCACTTATGGCGACGGGGCACAGGGTTTTGAAGACAACATGGCCGAATTGCCGAAACTGCAACCACTGAATCCGTATGGCTGGAGCAAGCACCACTTTGATTTGTGGGTAATGGAACAAAAACAAACACCACCTTTTTGGGCGGGGTTCAAATTTTTCAATGTTTTCGGGCCCAACGAAAACCACAAGGGAAGAATGGCGAGTGTGGTGTTTCATGCGTTCAATCAAATTCGCGAATCAGGCAGTTTGAAACTGTTCAGAAGCCACAAACCCGGCATTGCCGATGGAGAACAACAGCGTGATTTTATTTATGTTATGGATGTAGTTGATGTGCTCATTCATTTCACGGAGCACCGAAAAAATGCCGGTTTGTACAATCTGGGTACCGGTGTGGCCCGCAGTTTTCAGGATTTGGGATTGGCTGTATTTTCAGCGCTGAACCTTTCGCCCCGCATCGAATTTATTGATATTCCTGAAGACATTCGCGACAAATACCAGTATTACACCAAAGCCGACACAAACCGCTTGCGCGCTGCCGGCTACACCAAAGCATTTACACCGCTTGAGACTGCGGTGAACGATTACATTACGCAATACCTCAACAAGCAAAGTTTTTATTGAAATGCGTTGGCTGAGAAAACCCGGTTTGATTTGGATGCTACTGGGGCTGTTCATTGCCTCGGGTTCTCAGTTTATGGTTTTTCGAAACCAGTTTACCGGCCCGGATGCGCAGCTTAAGAAAGAAACTGAACGCATTGCCAGTGTGCTGGCCGATACACGAGATGTAGTGCGCGATGCCTGGAAGCAGGTGGCCAATCCTTACAAAATCAATCCCGAATCAGATGAATTTAAACTTTTCAGAGAAAACGACATTGATGTTTTTGTTTTTCGGGGAAAGACGGCTCTTTACTGGACATCCAACGCCTACAATGTTGAACCACAAAACAAAACAGGGGTTGAAATACAAAAGCATTACAGTCAGTATTTAGCGGTGTGGACCGTTCACACCGATTCATTGGACTATGTTTTTACAAGGCATTTGCTTCGAAATCCCGAATTGAAATCGCTGGGTTCAGCGAGTCAGGCAGAGGAAACGCAAAGTCGATTTTCGCTTTCGGCCAATCCGTTGGAAAACAGCATGCCCATCAGCGTTAGTGCAATACCACTATTTTATCTGGTTATAGAGGACTTTAAACCTGGCATTATTTGGGATTTGCTCGCACTGGCCGGTATGTTGCTATTCACTTTCGGCTGGATTGGTTTATCCAAAGGAAGGCAGTGGAACTTGCTGACCACGCCTGTGGCATTGATTATCTGGGTTGCTGCAGAGTGGGCATTTCACCGGGGCTGGTTGGTGTGGAACCTCAAATCTACTTCCTTATTTGCCCTGGAAGTGTATTCTTCCAGCTCGCATTTTCCCAACTTGGGTATCATGCTGCTCAATTCCGTTTTGTTTTATTATTTCCTCCACTGGATAACCCAACTGGTGCTTCATTATGGGAGCAAATTGCCTCTGTGGCTGAGAAAGTTTCTTACAGCGCCGTCGTTACTTCTGCTTTTTGTTATCGGTATTCGTATCATTGATGAAACAGCAAGACTTGTTCAGGATAGTTCAATTAACTTTAATTTTCACGAAATTCATCTTGTAAATATTTTAACCCTGCCGGGGCTTATTGCCATTGTGCTCTGGTATTTAGGATTTTTTCGCCTATTTCAGACTGTACAATACTTTGCCGCCCATTTGGGAATGTCAATGCGCCGCTGGATAACTGGCTCTGTTTTTTTATTTTTTATTTCATGGATGCTCATTTACAAACCCATGTGGCAGGTGTGGTTTTTTGGCATCATGTTTTTATCTATTCTGGGATATGAACTGCTGTTTAAAACACACAAAAACTGGGTGCGTTTGGGTTTGAAACTTCTCATTCCATGTTTGATAACCGGCATGGTTTTTAACCGGCAAATTGAAATAAAAGAGCTTGAGGTGAGAGAATTGCTGGCGGCCAAATTGCTGTTGCAAAATGAAAGAGAACCTTTTAATCTGCTGAGTAAAACGGAAAATCAGTTGATGGCCGACAAAGGGGTGGTGGATTATTATACCTGCAAGGATGAAACCAAAGCTGAATTTGAAAAAAGACTCAGGCAGCTTTATTTTTCAGAGTTTAGTGAAGATTTTGAGATATTGGTATTCGATTACAATCTCCAGGGAAAAGGCTACAGAGAAGAAAATCCGTTTGAATATCAAACCATAAATCAGCTTTACTACAGTCAGGTGTGTAAGCCGCTTACAACCCGTTTTTCCATTGTGAACGAAAGAAAACTGAAGGGCAGCTATCTGGGTAGGTTTGAGGTTCGCGACGGGGAAAATTATTATGGCACCTACTTTCTTCTTCTGAAACCCAGAATTTCAGCCATACAGGGAAGATTGTCCGAAATGTTCAACCGCAGTCCACTGGAATCCATTTTTTCTGAAAACCAGTACAGTTATGCCATTTACAGTGAAAACAAGTTAAGCCGCAGACTGGGACAATACAATTACCCTGTGAATTTCCCGCAGTGGAGTAAAGATACCCTGATGAAAAAGGGAGGATTTTCACACTTTACATATTCCGATGAATTGGGAAATGTGATTGTAATCAGCAAGCCCGCAGGCAAATGGCTTGATTCACTTTCAGGCTTTACCGTTTTGGGCATTGTCAGCATTTTTCTGGCCCTCATTTACTATCTTATTATACTGGTGCGGCAATACATTCTGTTGAACAGAACCACCACTGTAGCCAGAATGAGGGTTTTGAATGTGCTGCGAAGCCGATTGCCCATGCCCACGGGTCGAGATCTGTTTCTCAGTTCAAAGTTGCAGGTTTACATGACTTTGGTGGTGTTTCTTACTTTTTTGGTGGTGTTGTTTGTAACAATTAATTATTTCCGCAACAATCACAGCACACGGCAGAGAGAGAGTTTATGGAACAAGAGCAATGAAATTGCCAACGCCATCAGTACACAGGCCAATCTGGATGCCTTGTTTAATAAATATCAAACTGCACTGATTTACGATTTAAGCAATTATTACAATACCGACATTAACCTTTACGATGCCCGCGGAAAGCTTTTGGTTTCGAGCAACGACCGCATTTACGAGCAGGATATTTTAGGCAATTTGATGAATCCTTATGCCTACAGCGATTTGAATTCCGGAAGCAGTGGTTTTATCACAGATGAGAGCATGGGTGACCTAAATTACATTTCGGCTTACTACACCTTGTTCGACAATGATTTGAATGTGATGGGGTATCTTAATCTGCCGTATTTCTCGAATCGAAAAGATCTTTACAGGGAAATTTCATATTACGCTGTTACCATCATCAACCTTTTTGCTTTGGTTTTTGCCATTGCGGCTATCATCGCCTACATTGTTGCGCACCGCATTACTGAGCCATTAAATCTCATTCGACAGCAGATGGGGCTGGTGAAAATCGGACTTCCCAATTCTCCAATTGAATGGCAGCACAACGACGAAATAGGGTTGTTGATAAAGCAATACAATAAAATGATTCTGGAGCTGGAGGAAAGCACAAACAAACTTGCCGAAGGTGAAAGAGAGGGGGCGTGGCGGGAAATGGCCAAACAGGTGGCCCACGAAATCAAAAATCCGCTTACACCCATGAAGCTCAGTCTTCAGCATTTGAAATTCGCTATTCAAAGAAACGATCCCAACCTTCAGGAAAAAATTAGCAAAACCATAGAACTGCTCATTCATCAAATTGATACACTTTCCACCATGGCCGAGGAGTTTTCATCGTTCGCCAAAATGCCCGAAGCAAAACTTGACCATGTTGAAGTAAACGGATTGCTCGAGAAAGTGGTGGGATTGTTCCGTGGAGAACAAAATCTCAGTATTGATTTTTCAACTTCCCAGGAAAATGCCGAGGTGCTTGCCGATGTAGGGCAACTTACGCGGGTATTCACCAACATTATTAAAAACGCCATACAAGCCATTCCCGAAGATCGGCTGGGCAAAATCAGCATTCGCTGTACGGCTGAGAATGCAAGAGTGAGAATCGATTTTCAAGACAATGGGAAAGGCATTCCTCCTGAACTGTCGGGTAAAATTTTCAGTCCCAATTTCAGTACAAAAAACAGTGGAATGGGACTGGGACTGGCCATGAGTAAAAAAATGATTGAACAGCTTGGAGGCAACATTAGTTTTTACAGTGAGGTTGATAAAGGAACCATGTTCTCTGTTATTTTACCCAAGTTAAACAGCACGGTTTGACCATTTCGGAAAACATAAAAAAGCAACTTCTCATTCTGCTGTTGCCGATTTGTTGTTGCTTGCAGGTGGTTGCACAAAATCAAAAATTCTTTACAGGCGATACCGGTTTTGTTCTGCTCGATACGGGTTACATCATTCCATCTACCCTGCAGTTAAAATGTGGAGACAGCGTGTTGCTGCTCAATCGCGATTACCAACTGCTGCCCCCTTGGCATGGAATTCGGGTTTCAAGCCGTTTTCAGGGGCAAAAAATGGAGGCTGCATTCGTTTGTGTACCGGCCAACATGCTTTTAAGCAAGCAAAAAAGAAGCATGATTTCCGAATTTTCAGGATTGCCGGTGGGAACTTTCAATCCTGCAATCGCGCCCGCGTCAACCGATGAAGGAAATCTTGTAACAGACGGTGTTTTGCTCAGGGGCATATCATTCGGAAATGCGCAGGATCTGGTTTTGAATTCATCACTGAACCTGAGAATGTCAGGAGAACTTTCAAAAGGTCTTTACCTGGAGGCAGCTTTAACCGATCAGGAATATCCGTTTCAGGCAGAAGGAACCACATCGACATTGCAGGACTTCGACCGTATTTATGTGAAAGCCTGGTCTGGAAAATGGTCTGTTTTGCTCGGTGATCACGCTTTTCAGGGACCTGCGGCAGCCCGTTTTTCCAAGTTTGCCAAGAAAAACCGGGGATTGCAAATACAATTTAATGATACGAACAAAGGCTGGAAAACGGGCGTGCTGACAGACCTTGCCCTTGCACGAGGTCGGTTTGCGAGAAACGAAATTCAGGCAACAGAGGGTTTGCAGGGGCCGTACAGGCTTTCGGGCGCGAGAAATGAACAATTCATTGTGGTAATTTCGGGAACAGAGGTGGTATATGTGGATGGCAAAAAGCTAACCCGTGGCTACCAAGCCGATTACACCATCGATTACAACCTGGGTGAAATTACTTTCACGCCCAAAGTACTGGTGGGTCAGAATTCAAGAATCATTGTTGAATTTCAATATACCGACCGTTTTTACAGCAGGGCAGTGGCAGCAACCTCGGCCTACGCCGAAAATGGGAAATTGCATTTTTTCGCTTCGGCA
Organism: Flavobacteriales bacterium; assembly: GCA_947459165.1. Lineage (GTDB taxonomy): Bacteria > Bacteroidota > Bacteroidia > NS11-12g > UBA955 > RGEC01. The sequence goes on along the minus strand of CANHCW010000102.1, from coordinate 495 downwards.
TACACAGAATCGGATCTGAAAAGCCAGCCTATACAGCAGGATTTAACCCTGTTTGATTCAAGCCGCGGTCTCGATGCCCGTAGAATTATGGCATTGGCAGGTGATAACCCTGGATTAGCCGTGTTGCCTTCAGCCAGAATTCAGCAATTCTTTAGTCCAAACAGCCCCAATTACATACTCGCGGACAGCGTGGGTGTTATTTTTTACCGCTATGTTTCTTCTCCCGATACCGGAAAGATTTATTATTCTGTGTCATTCAATTTTGTCGGAAATGGCAAAGGCCGTTACATTTTATCGGGCTCTGCAGCCAATGGCAAGGTTTACAGGTTTGTGGGTGAAACTGCCGGCGTAAGACAGGGCGATTATGAGCCCATCACCCAGTTGCAAACACCCAACCGGCTGAATTTATCGGAGGCGGGAATGGTTTACAGGATCAACAGAAATAATTCGTTGAAGGTTAGCGGGGCACTTTCCTCGCAGGACAAGAACCTGTTT
>CANHCW010000101.1 GCA_947459165.1 Flavobacteriales bacterium | reverse complement strand
GTACCAATGAAGTTGGCAATGGAGGAGGTGGATGTCCAGGTAGAAGTGCCCGGTGCCTGATATTGCCAGGCATAACTTGTAGCTCCGGTTGCAGTTACAAATACAAAGCCACTGGTTTGGCCACACAAAAACAAGTTGGCCGGCTGGGTGGTGATGGTTGGTGCGCAGGAAACGGGAGGCGGAGTGCCACATGCTGCATTTGTTGAAATGTTAAAACAACACAGGAACAAAGGCGCCCCTGTTCTGGGATTTGAAAATTCTAAGGTAAGCGTTCCCTGGTTGGGGAGATTGTACCTGTAAAAACAATAGTCAACATAGGAGTTCCCATTATTCACTCGAATGGGACTGGGGGGCCCTACCACCGTGTTGGTCAGCGTGGTTCCCACCCATACACGGGTAATCACCGGTGCTTCAGTAATGATAACTCCAAACCAATTTAGAGTGAAGTTACCGGTCTTGTTCGAAGCTGTTAATCCGTTGGCCGCCAGAATAGTTGCAAAAGGAGTCCCGATTACATTGGTGGCAATTGGATTTGTTCCAATAGATGGACAAGAGCTTGCTTGTCCGTTTCCATTGTTCCTTTTGGCCATGATGGGGCAAGTGGTTGGAAGATTGGCGTGCAGATGGGGCGTTGTTGCCAAGGTAGCAAGCAACAACATTAAACCTTTGCGGATAATGGTTTTCACTTTTGGAGGAGTTTAGATTAATGCCATTTGCTGTTGGAGGCAGAAATGACTTTATAATAATTTTGCAAAGTTAAACAAAACATAAATTTAACACAAATTTTAAACAAAAGTGAATTTTATCGAGAGATGTTCTTTTTCTTTTTGGCTAGAAAATATCATCTCGCTTGCACTAATTTTTGCCTCTCAGAAAAATTTTAAGCTTCTAAACAGCGATAACTAGTTCAAAGTTAATAAATTAGATTGTTTTTCTTGGCTGGAGATTGTGAAACATTGAATTCCATTCTCGATCTAAAACTCTTTGTCTAAAATTTCCATAAATTAGACCAATTTATATTAGAAAAACTACCACTACTCATAAGGAGTACAACGCACTGTTTGTTATCTGAGCAATTCTCTTTTACTCGATCAAAGAGATTATTGAAATTATCTATAAGAATCACTCGCCCAAGTTTATTTTGAATTTCCGAAAAATCAGGTATTGGCATCTTTTTTAATTCAAACACTCTCGGATCAAAGTATACCAGAGCCTTGTCGGAAGCATCCATAGTTCCTTTGTATCCAGGCAAAAAATCGGGTTGCAGGCTGCTGTAGGTGTGAAGTTCAAGCACAGCAATAAAGTGGTGATTGGGAAACTGCTCCCTCACTGCCTGCACGGTAGCTTTTACTTTGCTAGGGGCGTGAGCAAAATCTCGAAATACCGTTAGATTATCAGAGTTGTGAATTTTTTCCAAGCGTCGGGCTGTTCCTGTAAACGACTGCATGGCTGTCCAGAAGCTATCTTGACTAATACCCAATTCCTTTGCAATTAGAGAAACACCGGCGGCATTTTGTAGGTTGTGCCGCCCAAAAAATTGCATGGGGTATTCCTTCCCCGCTACTTTAATTACCGCCCCTTCTTCATTGTTTCTAAATTCGGGTTCTGCATAGGCCTTATTATGCACAGCTTGTTGAGCCAGCATCTGTCTCAGTTCTGTATCGCCTCCATACCAAAAAAATTGACCACCGGGTTCAATCGTATTCAAAAACATCCTGAATTGCTCCAGGTAGTTCTCAAATGTAGGAAATACATTAATATGATCCCAGGCAATACCGGTCAGCATGGCCAAATGGGGTTTGTACCAATGAAATTTGGGAACAGGGTTCAATGCCGATGTGAGGTATTCGTCGCCCTCAATCACAATCAGCGGCGCATCACTCAACTTCACCATTCTTTCGAATCCTGAAAGTTGTGAACCCACCAAATAATCAAAATCAACCCCACATTCCCTCAACACATGCATTAACATAGCCGTAGATGTGGTTTTGCCATGGCTACCGCCAATAACCACCCTTTTTTTGTTCCTGGAATGTTCGAAAATGTATTCAGGGAAAGAGTAAATTTTAAGGCCCAATTCTTTGGCCTTCAACAATTCCGGATTGTCGGCACGGGCGTGCATTCCCAGTATCACCCCGTCCAGTTCCGGGTGAATTCTTTCTTCAAACCAGCCGAGTTTCGAAGGGAGCAAACCGGCCGTATGCAAACGGCTTTTGGCAGGATCGAAAATTTCATCGTCGCTGCCTGTTATTTCATACCCATGCGCTTGTAATTCAAGAGCCATGTTGTGCATCACAGCACCGCCAATGGCTATAAAGTGAAATCGGGAATTCGCTTTTTCCAATTTTTTCGCCTTGTTTCGGTTCAAACATAAGCGAGCAAAAACATAAATTTAGGCAACTTTTATGCACACCACCTGAAAATGCGATGTAAAACACCTGAAATCCGACAAGCGAATGAATTAAAGAACAGTGAGAAAAGGTGACAAAACGAAAAACCCAATTTCGTTTATTTGAAAAACCTGCGATTGCTTAACTTTGCGCACCTTTTCAGGATATCCTCAATGAAAATTCTGGTATGCATGAGTGTGGTTCCCGATACCACAACAAAAATCACCTTTACGGACAATAACACCCGATTCAATACGGCAGGCGTTCAATACATCATGAATCCTTACGATGAACTGGCGTTGACCAAAGCTCTCGATATTGCCGAGCCCGCCGGCGGAACCGCAACCATTATTCATGTGGGCCCCGCCGACAGCGAGCCCGCCATTCGCAAAGCGCTGAGCATGGGTGCCACCGATGCTGTGCGCATTAATGCAGAACCTCTGGATGCCCAGTTTGTTGCAGCACAGATTGCTGATTGGGCCAAAGACAAAGCTTTCGATATGATTTTAACCGGCAGGGAGAGCATTGATTACAATGGTGGTGTGGTTTGCCCCTTAATCGGCGCCATGCTGAACATTCCCAGCATACAGGTTATCACCAAACTCGAAGTAAACGCAGGAACGGCGACCATTGAACGAGACATTGACGGAGGTCGCGAAATCATGACTTGCACCATGCCGTTTGCAGCCAGCGCACAAAAAGATTTGTGTGAGCCACGCATACCAAACATGCGCGGAATTATGGCAGCACGCACCAAGCCACTTGCTGTAGTAGAACCTGTAAGTGTAAAAACCGGAGTAGAATACCAATCTTTCGAACTTCCACAACCCAAACAAGGGGTGAGAATGATCAGTGCAGATGCACCTGAAGAATTGATACATTTGTTGAGAAACGAAGCCAAAGTCATTTAATAATTAATCCATGTCTATATTTGTTTTTGCTGAAAGCAGCGACAATCAATACAAAAAATCCTCTTTTGAGGCTGTATCCTATGCTGCAGAAGTGGCAGGAAAAACCGGAACCACAGTAACAGCCGTAAGCATTGGCAAGGCCGACAATGCTGCTCAGTTGGGGGAATACGGAGCCAACACCGTAATATCCATTAATGGTCCGGCATTCGACAGTTTTAATTCTGAAATCTACGCTGCTGCTTTTGCGGAAGTTTGCAAACAGGGCAATGCCTCAGTTGCCGTCATTTCCAATACTTATTGTGGAAAAGCAATGGCAGGCAGGGTGGCCGTAGCCTTGAATGCTTCTTTGGCTTCGAATGTGGTGGATTACCCCGACACTTCCAACGGTTTTTTGGTTAAGCGCGGTGTATTCAGCGGAAAAGCATTTGCCTATGTAAATTTAACCTCTCAGGTAAAAGTTTTGGCGCTGACACCCAATTCAGTGGAAATTAAAAAGAATGGATCTGCAGCCGTTGTAACCAGCCAGTCGGTTGCAGCCGTTTCTTCCACCTGCACAGTAACCGGTACCAATAAGATAACCGGAAAAATACCCTTAACAGAGGCCGAAGTGGTTGTTTCTGCAGGAAGGGGAATGAAAGGCCCCGAGAACTGGAACATGGTTGAAGAATTGGCGGAAGCATTGGGCGCTGCCACAGCCTGCTCTAAACCAGTAAGTGATATGCACTGGAGGCCTCACAGCGAGCATGTTGGACAAACCGGTATCACCATCAAACCCAATTTGTACATTGCCATCGGCATCAGCGGGGCTATTCAGCACCTTGCAGGCGTAAGCAGCAGCAAAGTGATTGTGGTGATTAATAAAGACGCTGAAGCACCATTTTTCAAAGCCGCCGACTACGGTATTGTGGGCGACGCCTTTGAAGTCCTTCCCAAATTGATTCAGGCCGCCAAGTCAGCCACTGCTTCGTAAGTCAATGAGCAACAGAGTAGAGCTGGAAATCGTTTCTATTGTGCCTGCCCATTCGCACGGAGCTTACACGCTGGTGCTGGGCGCCAGATCAGGACCGAGAAAATTGCCAGTATTGGTTGGAGCATTCGAGGCTCAAGCCATTGCCATGGAACTGGAAGGCATCAAAGCCAGCAGACCACTTACACACGACTTGTTCGTTCAGGCATTTGAGGCACTTTCCATAGATGTGCTGGAAGTGGTGATTACCGATTTGCATGAAGGAATTTTCTTTTCAAAAATCATTTGCAAATCAGGCAGCAGCACAATTGAACTCGATAGCAGAACCAGCGATGCCATTGCCCTGGCAGCCAAATTTCATTGTCCTATTTTCGTAATGGAAAAAATTCTGGATGAGGCGGGCTACAATACCGATGATTTGGAAATTGAAAATGTTGAAAGCCCCGGTCGCGTGGCACACGAAGAACTGATACCCTCTTCAAAAACGCACAAAGGATTTGAGCAATATTCAGCCGAAGAACTGGAGGACCTGCTTGAAGAAGCTGTGCGCGATGAAGATTATGCGCGAGCCGCTAAAATCAGGGATGAAATTCAAAAGCGCAACAAATAACCTCTTTGCTATTGGGCTCGTCGCAGTTCTGCTCTGCAGTTGCGGAAACCTTCAATATCCCGTTTCAGAATCACACACATTTCAATATACCCGGGTTACCAAAAACGGAGAAATTCTTTTTGATATTGAACCGGGCGACACCATGAATTTGCTGCGCGATGGCCGTTTCAATTATTGTATCAAAAAGCCGGGGAAAAATGCCGGTGGAATATGGAAACTACTTGAACCAGCAGGATTGAGTAAAAATCCTTCCTTTGAATTCACCTATTTACCTGACAATCAGATTCGCACTTTTGAAATTTGCCGTTACAACAGAAAAACCTTAATCTTGTGCGAAGGTCCCTTGCGTTTTGAATACAAACGCATTCGCTGAGTATGACAGTTTACAGTATTAACGGAAAAATCGTTGAAGAGGGAGGTGCATTCATCAGCCCGGAAAGCCGTGCCTATCGATATGGAGATGGCTTTTTCGAAAGTATGAAACTGAGCAGAAAGATTCTGTTGCACAGTGATTTGCACTTTATACGAATTCGGAAGTCGGCCATGCTCTTAAAAATGCAATTGCCCGAGGGTTTTGATCAGGAAAAACTGGAACAGTGGATTGGTGAAGCTGCTGAAACACTTGGAACTGAAAATGCCCGGGTTCGCTGCACCGTCTTCCGCGATTCGGCAGGCCTATACGCCCCCATTGATAATTCCTGCAGCGTTGTTCTGGAAGTAAATAAAACTGATGATTCAGGATATTTATGGAATGAAAAGGGTTTAATACTGGGCAGCTACAAAGAATTAAGCAAAAATGCCAATTTTACCAGCACCCTGAAAACCACCAGTGCGCTTACTTATGTAATGGCATCCATTTATGCCAGGGAAAACGGGTACGACGATTGCGTTCTTTTCAACGATTTAGGAAGGGTTACAGAAAGCATCAGTAGCAATATTTTTGTTGTACAAGGGGAATTCATTAACACCCCGCCTCTGGCCGAATACTGCGTTGACGGTGTAATGCGCAGGGTGGTGATACAACGCGCTGAAGCATATGGTTTCACAGTGCAGGAACAACCCATATCTGAAATTTCTCTTAACAGCGCAGAAGAAATCTTTCTGAGCAGCGCCGTGAGAGGTATTCGCTGGGTGGGTGAATTTGAAGGGAAAAAGTACCGAAACGCTACAGCCAAGGCACTTCACGGGCTTATTAACAAAGGATTGAACCCTGAATAACAAGGTTTCTCCTCCTGTTCAGATTAATTTTATGGAAATTTAGCCCAAATACCAATCTTGTATTTTTTCTTTGCAAACAGCAATGTCAGGTAACATTATCATATTGGGTGGATTTATCCTCATGCTGATCATCCTGGTTGTAGAAATCGGGTATCAGCGCAAGTACAGGGTTAAATTATACGATTTAGCCGACACCATCGTAAACGCGGCTTGTGGTATTTCGGAACGCACATTTAGCATATTTCTCGATTCCATTTTGTTTGTGTTGTTCTCCAGCATCTTTACCCATCTGGCTCCCTGGCAAATTCCTGTTACGCCTGCAACCTGGTTTCTATTGTTGGTTGTGATGGATTTTATTTGGTACTGGTACCACCGCTGGGGGCATGTCACCCGTTTTTTGTGGGCTATTCACAGTCTTCACCATCAAAGCGAAGAATTCAATATTTCTGTTGGTTTCAGAATCAGTATTTTTCAGACCATATTCCGCAGCACTTTCTGGCTTCTACTTCCCTTTTTGGGTTTCGCCCCCGAGGCCATTTTCAGCGTGCTGGTATTTCATGGCGTTTACCAATTGCCGTTGCACACTCAGGTAATCCCCAGATTGGGTTTCTTGGAATACATTTTTGTTACACCAAGTTCACACAGGGTTCACCACGGAGTAAACAACGAATACCTCGACAAGAATTACGGTGGTGTTTTCATTATTTGGGACATTTTGTTCGGTACATACGCCGCTGAAAAAGAGAAGGTTGTATTTGGAATAACGGAAAGAACCGGCAGACTTGGATTTATTCGGGCTCATTGGCATGGTTTTGTTCAGGTGGCCAATGCAGTAAAAAACAGTCCCGGTATGGTTGAGGCGATGTGGGGTAAACCCGGATCAGGTTCGTATGAAAAATCGGCATCGAAAAAACCACCTCAATTTTACATATCTGGGTTTCTGAGAAGCTATTTGTTTTTTCAGCTGGTTGGGTGTTTCATCCTTACCATTCTACTTCTGCTGGAGCAGAAAAACTGGCTATGGTATGAAAAGTTGCTGGCCACTACAATGGTTGCCTGGTCATTGATTGCCATAACCCAGAAGCGTAAAATCATCAAGATTTCCCTTTCCGTACTGGAGGCCATTAGGAATGTGGTTTCTGCCGGCATTATTTTTTCATTTCAGAGTTACTCAGGCGCCACTTTTGTATTCCTCTGCACTTTTTGTATTCTCAGTCTTGTTTCCGTGTTTTTTCTGCCATGGAAACGCATTGATAATCCTTATCCCGAAGAGGTTTCTGCCGAATAAGCAAGGAATTCGCAATTTGAAAGCGAACTTTGTACCATGATTCAGGTTCATTGCTTTGAATTCAGTCCGTTTGCAGAAAATACTTATGTACTTAGCGCCCCTTCCGGTGAATGCCTCATAATTGACCCGGGATGTTACACCGCTACCGAAGAAATAACTTTAAAGCAGTTTATTGAAAACAGTGCCTTTACTCCCAAGGCTCTGCTGAATACACATGCGCATATCGACCACATCTTCGGCAATCGTTTTGTAAAAGACACCTGGAAACTACCGCTGTACCTTTCAGATTTAGATATTCCATTGTTTGAAAGAGCCGATCAAATGGCCGCACTGTGGGGATTGAGTTTTGCCGGAAGTCCGCACCCCGACGAAAACCTGGTACACGGACAAATTCTTCAGCTTGCTGAT
>CANHCW010000100.1 GCA_947459165.1 Flavobacteriales bacterium | reverse complement strand
TTTATAATCGTAGACCAGCGTATCGCCGGCATTGCCTTCCTTGTCGAATGTGATTTGCCATTGCAACTGTCCATTCTTGAACAGACCTTTCGACTTTAAAGCACCGTCTTCATGATACTCTTCAAATTTGCCATAGTAAACCGCTATGCCGTTTTTTACGCTGTCAGATTCGGCAAGCGAGTAATGCCCCATTCTCTGTCCTGACGGATAATAATTTTCCTGCCACACCTGCATGCCATGTTCGTTTCGTTTGTAAACGGTTTGTAACTGAGAGTTTTTGTTGTACAACAGTTCATATTTCACAGTATCTCCAAGGTAGTAAAACTCCTTTTCAAGCGTGCCGTTACCGCGCTTTCTTAATATGTGCATTTCGGGTTTATTTTCTACCATCTTGTCAAGGGCATCCCTGTCAAAAAAATAAGGTTTCAGTTTGGGAGCCTTTCCGCTATTGCCGCAAGCCCCAAGAAATAACATCAAATAGAGCACACCAATTGTTCGCATATCGCAAATATATATTTAGGCATCATCATCGCCGCTTTCCAATCTTCAACAATATGGGTTATTTTTGAGGCCGATGGGCAAAAACATCAGCGAATTATCAGGCCGCAAGGGTCTCGAAGAAAACCTCTTCGAACAAATTGGCCGCATCACCAGTGAGGCCGAGGCCAATCGTACCGAACGATTGGAAAAACTGGCCGACGAGTTTCTCATTGGCAAAGCCAATGTTTACGGAGCCGCCAGTTTCTACGACTTTACCCGCGAAGAGAACAAAGGCAAAGAGTTTTATGTTTGTAATGGAAGCGCCTGCCTCACGGCCGGCACCCAAAACCACATACAGTCTGCGCTTGAACAAAAAGTAGGAGCCGAAAAAGTAGGCCACATGGTTTGTCTGGGTCGTTGCCACGAAAACCACGCTTTTCACTACAACAACCGCAATTATTCGGGTGCTGATATCAACCACCTCGATGCCATCATCGCAGGTACCCACAGCACCCACGAGTCATACTACAAGGGGTCAACAGGCAATCCCATTCTAACCCTGCCCTTCCCGGGAATAGAACCATTTTACCAAACCTGGAGCCGCGCCCTGCAAATGGGCCCCGAAGCCCTACTTTACGAAATCAGAGAAAGCAATGTTCGCGGTCGCGGTGGCGCCGGTTTCCCCATGGCTTTCAAACTTGAAAGCTGCAAAAACACGCCCGGCGACACCAAATTTATTGTTTGCAATGCCGACGAAGGCGATCCCGGGGCATTCAGCGACCGTTATCTGCTGGAAGATCGCCCGCACAGTGTGTTGCTGGGCATGATGATTGCCGGTTACATCATGGGCGCCTCATGGGGTGTGCTGTACATCCGCGGCGAATATCCCGAAGCCGTTGAAATCTGCGAAAACGAAATTCAAAAACTGCACCAAGCCGGCTACATCGGTAAAAATATCATGGGCTCGGGCTTCAATTTCGAGTTCAAAGTCATCAAAGCGCAGGGAGCTTACATCTGCGGCGAAGAAACTGCTTTGCTTAGCTCCATCGAAGGACAACGGCCCGAAGTGCGGGTGCGCCCTCCTTACCCCACCCAACATGGTTTGTTCAACAAACCCACCGTGGTAAACAATGTGGAAACACTGGCCTGCCTGCCCTGGATCATCGACAATGGCGGCAAAGCCTTCGCAGCAATAGGCAGAGGCAAAAGCACCGGCACCAAACTCATTTCGCTTGACGGGCATTTCAACCGCCCCGGCTTGTACGAAGCCGATATGGGAACACCACTCAGAGTTGTTATTGATGAACTCGGACAAGGTTTCCGCGTTCCGGTTAAAGCCATGCACATCGGTGGCCCGCTTGGCGGTTTGGTTCCCGTAAGTAAAATCGATGAGCTTACTCTCGATTTCGAAAGTTTCAATCAGGGCGGTTTTCTGCTGGGCCATGCCTCGGTGGTCTGCATCCCCCAGGATTTTTCTTTGGCCCAGTACATAGAGCATTTGTTTGAATTCACCGCCCACGAAAGTTGCGGAAAATGCTTCCCATGCCGCTTGGGCAGCACCCGGGGCAAAGAAATGTTTCACAAAGCACTCAACGAAAATTACAAAATTGACCGCACCCTGCTCAACGACCTGCTCGAAACCCTCGAAACCGGCAGTTTGTGCGCCTTGGGTGGCGGTTTGCCACTTCCCGTTAAAAACGCCCTGCAGTATTTCGAAGATGAGTTGAAGGCTTACCTGGCCTAAAGGTAATCAAGCGGATTCGCCCTCAAAAACTCCTCTACCGGAATTCCCCGGCTTCCCACAATGTAGGTTTTGGCCTCAGGAAACTTTTGTTTGAATTTCTCAAGCCCCGAAACGCGGTTCAATGAACCCGTTTTTACCTCAAACCCAGCTATGCGGTCGCCTTTTGATATCACATAATCCACTTCACTGTTGCCCTCGCGCCAATAATGCAAGTGGTACCGCAACTCCCTCGATTTGTTCAGCAAATGTGCCCCCACGACCGATTCAGTATACTTTCCCCACAGGGTGTGATCATGGCGCACATCGTCAAATGATTTGAAACCCGATGCCAGCAACAAAGCATTGTTATGCACCTGGTATTTGGGTGTAGATGCCCTGCGGCGAATGCTGTTTTTTTCAAACTTTTCCAACCCGCTAAGCAAGCCCGCCGATCCCAATACTTTTAAATAATGAGCCAAAGTGGTGGTGTTGCCGGCGCCGTCAAGCTGTCCCAAAATTTTGTTGTACGACAGTTCTCTGCTCGAATAAGAGCAGCCCACATCAAACAAATTTCGCAACAATGCCGGCTTGTCAATGCGGGTTAACTGCAACACATCTTTCGAAATGCTGGTTTCAATAATGGCATCCTGCACAAAGGCAAGCCAGCGTTCGGGGTCGCCGTGCAAATGCGCGGCTCCGGGGTACAATCCCTGATAAATAAAATGGTCAATGTCTATGTCAAATGCCCGTTGCGCCTCGTCAAAATCCCAATGCCCCAGGTACAGGGTTTCAAACCTGCCCATCAGCGATTCGGTCAGCCCCTGTTGCAACAGCAGCCTCGACGAACCCAAAAGCAACAAATTGACTCCCTTCTCGTCATCTTCCCGCAAATCCCAAATTCGTTTGATCAATTCACTCCACTGCGGAATTTTCTGCACCTCATCCACCACCAATGTATAAGGTCGGGTTTCGTTTTTGGCTGCTGCCAGTGCTCGTTGCCAGTTGGTTTCCAGCCAATCCTCAAGTCCACCCGAAGTCTGATCGGCCGTAATGTATGTTCCAGCCAAATCTCCATCCTGCAAAACCTGCTTTACCAGCGTAGTTTTACCTACCTGCCGTGGGCCTGTCAGCACCTGTATCAACGGGTTTACTTCCAGCAAACGGGTTTTTAACCGCGGATAAAACGAACGAATGATCTTCTGTCCCACACCACAAAATTACTCATAAAATTCTTTTCAATCAACAAAATGAGTATTTTTAAACTACTTATTGAGTATTTTTAATTATATCATTGAGTATTTTTACTCATCTCATTGAGTATTTTTGCATTTTACTTTATAACAATTACTTACAAGCTTTTTTAACGGCTACTTTGGATTATTTTTTCGGTTTCCGAAGCGATTTTGACCGCCATTTTGCGGTGATTTGCCTTTAAATCCTTGTTTTTTTGGACTTTGCCTCAACTCATTTCCCGGTGGTTTTATCCCCTCCGGATTCGGCAAAACCTCCACCTGCATTCCCATCAATTCTTCAATTCGCTTAAACTTTCTCCTGTCTTCACCATTCACAAAAGTGTACGCCTCGCCTTTGCTTTCCGCCCGGGCGGTTCGGCCTACCCTGTGTATGTAATCTTCTGCATCGCCGGGCACATCAAAGTTCACAACCATGCCTATATCATCAATGTCTATGCCTCTGGAAAGAACATCCGTAGCCACCAGCACAGGCAATTTTCTGCTTCTGAAAGCCCTCAGCACTTCCTCTCTCTCCTTCTGCTCCAAATCGGAATGAATACAACGCGCATTTACACCATCCTTTCGCAAATCCCTTTCCAACTCCCGCGCCTTCACTTTTCGTCCGGTAAATATGATTACAGACGGTAAACTTTTCTCTTTCAGCAAATGCACCGTGAGCTTGTTTTTATCGGCATCGGCCACCATGTAAACCCCTTGTTTTACCCGTTCTGCTGGTTTCGAAACGGCCAGGCTGATTTCCTTGGGATCTTTCAGTAACCTTTGGGCAAATTGCCTGATTTTGGGAGGCATGGTAGCAGAAAACATCAGGGTCTGCCTGTCTTTCGGTGCCTTTCCAATGATCTTCATGATGTCTTCAACAAAGCCCATATCAAGCATTCTGTCGGCTTCATCCAAAATCAAATGACGAAGTTTTTCAAGCTTCAGGTTGCCCATATTCAGGTGAGCTATCAATCTGCCTGGAGTGCCAATCACCACATTGGCACCGTTCAGCAGAGCTGTTTTTTCCTTTTCAAAGCTAATGCCATCCGTTCCGCCGTAAACCACCTGAGAAGTAATGTTGGTATGGTAGCAAAACCCCTGCAGCGCCTGATAAATTTGAAGCGCCAACTCTCTGGTAGGCACAATAATCAGTGCATCGGTTGCCGCAATCGGATCCCAAACCAGTTTGTTCAGTACAGGTAAGAGAAATGCTGCGGTTTTGCCTGTTCCTGTCTGGGCGCAGCCAATGAGATCGTGGCCTTCAAGAATAATGGGGATGGCTTTTTCCTGAATGGGTGTGGGCGTTTCAAAACCCATGTCATCCAAACCGTCCTGAATTTCGTATTCAAATAAAAAATCGTGAAAATGCAATCGCTGTAGCTTAATTTGTTCTCAAATATAAGGGTGTGCATGTCATTTTTTAAGGCTTTGTTGTGCTAATTCAATGATTTATTTTAAGTTTGATTTTCATTTCACCCCAAATGACCTACACGAAATTCATTTTTTTGCTATTCATCGCGGCACTGTCAATTCCACTGCAAGGTCAGAATTGCCTCGACTTTGATGGCACCGACGACAGAATTAACTGCGGGAACACCACTTCATTGCAAATCACCGGTTCTTACCTTAGCATCGAGGCATGGATTTACCCAACCAATTTTAAAACATATGAATACGAAAACAGCATTGTGCTGAAAGAAGACAACAGCAACGATGCCGGATTCATGTTCAGAACCGGCGATGGCGGGGTACTGAATTTTGCCATTGGCGACGGCAGCGGAGGCTGGAACGAACTCACAACCAAAAGAGTATTGACTTTAAACCAGTGGCAATTCGTTGCCGCAACCTACGATGGTGATTACATGCGCATATACCTCGATGGTAAAATTGTTGATTCTATGTCGTACACAGGCGGCATTGGTAAATCAGCTGAAGATGTAACCATTGGCGACCACACTTCCTATAGCAGGGCTTTTGACGGAAAAATAGATGAGGTTCGCATTTGGGAAGTTTGCCGAACCCAAAAACAGTTGTACGATAACATGAATGATGAATTCTGCAGCACGCAGCGAGGCCTTGTGGCTTATTATAAATTCAATCAGGGTAGCGCAGGCGGAACCAACACAGGCACTACTTCACTCACCGATTATTCGGGAAACGGCAATACCGGCACACTCGAATTTTTCGCACTCACTGGCTCAACTTCAAACTGGGTGAAAGGCGCATCTCTCAAAAGCGCGGTGAGCAACAGCTCAACAACCCTCACCCGTTGCAACAGTTACCAAAGTCCTTCCAAAAAATACACCTGGACCGCCTCAGGCACATACTATGATACACTCAAAACCTTTATGGGCTGCGATAGCATTATCCGATTTAATCTGACAATTAAAAAATCAACATTTAGCACCCTAAATGTGCTTACCTGTGGCAGTTACACCAGCCCGTCCAAAAGATATGTGTGGACCAAGCCGGGCAAATACAACGACCGCATAGCGAATTTTCAGGGCTGCGACAGCAATATCACAGTCAACTTGTCGTTTAAATCAACCACAACCAATGTAAAAGCAACCGCCTGCGAGGTATATGTAAGCCCTTCAGGCAAATACAAATTATACTATTCAGGTGTTGTAACCGATACTATACCTTCCTTTCAGGGCTGCGACAGCATTTTGATCATTGATGTTGTGGTGAAATACTCCACTTCGGCTTCTGTAAAAATAAGTTCCTGCAATCCCCGCCTGTCACCAAGTAATAAATTCTGGATGACCAGAAATACCACTTACACCGATACCATCGTCAACTTTGAAGGCTGTGATTCCATTCTGTCCATTGATTTCAGGTTGCAGAGCACTTATTCAATGACAGGAATAAAATCCTGTTCACCGGTTACAAGCCCCAGCAAGCGCTTCACCTATAACAAAACCGGCACATATTACGATACCATTAAAAACAAAGTAGGTTGCGACAGCTTTATCACTCTGAACATCAACATTGGCAAACCAAGCAATGCATCCATCAACATCAATGCTTGTAAAAGCTATCAGGTACCCAGTAAAAAGAGAACTTTAACCGTGGCCGGTACTTATTTCGACACCATAACCAACAAATCCGGTTGCGACAGCATCATTCAAATCAAACTGAACATGCTTACCAGCTATGGCACTTTGAACACATCTGCCTGCAAAAGCTTTCGCAGTCCTTCGGGTAAAAGAACTTATTTAACCGGAGGTACTTACAACGATACCATCAAAAACAAAGCGGGTTGCGACAGCATCATCAGCATCAATCTCAGCATTTGGAGGCCCAATACCAATATGGTTCAGGATGGGGTAAGCCTACTCGCCCAATCCGCCACCGGCACTTTCCAGTGGCTTGATTGCAACAAAGGCAAATCCAAAATTTCTGGAGAAACAAACAAACGGTTCATTTACTCGCAGAATGGCTCCTACACGGTTGAAGTAACAGATAACAACTGCCGCGACACAGGAACCTGCATCGCCGTAAACAACGCTTCTGTTCAGCAAGTCAATGAAAATTCAATCCAATTGTACCCGAATCCAAACAACGGGTATTTCAGTATTGAAGTGCCTGATGGCCTGCAATTCGCCAAAGCTGAAGTGTACAACAGCGTTGGAAAGTGCATTTTCACGGTTGCAAATCTAAAGTCAGGAAAAAACGAAATCCGACCACGCGCCGGCACAATGTCGCCCGGTTCCTACCTGTTGATTCTTCGTACAAATGAGTTGCTAAAATCTGCTGTATTCGTGGTGCATTGAATTTATCAATAGACACCATCAGCGATTGTGAATTCAGCAATTGATTTTATTCCCAAAGTAATAACCAATCAAAAGAATGGCTGCAATAAGGTTTACACCTGACCTATACTTAAAAATCTGGTTACAAATTGGAAATTACAATGCCACCATGTTGCGCAATTGGATTGTTCATATAACAAAATCAATATTGTTATTTGCCTTTTTTCTGTTTAATCGGCAATTCGCATTTGCACAAGTATTAGATGTAGATAATGAATCAGTTATAATTCCCAATCCGGGCATTCCTGTTTATCCCGGATTCCCCGATGGCCACATATCTTACTTCCGCTTGAATGATAGTATTATGATTCATGTATGGGCCGGTTATGAATCCTATATAACTTCGGGTCAAGACTTATTTCATCAAGACTCGCTTTGGGGTATGGTGTTACAGAAAGGGGGTGTTGGTTCTTACGACAATGGCGGCGCTTGGCTCTATTCCGTTTTCCCAATTGATTCTGCACATTGGCTGGGTTTTTATCATGCCGAAGACCAAGAATTTCCGGGATATGACAATACAATGAAAATTGCATGGAAAAGTGCAGCACAATGCGAGAGTTTCGACGGTGGCAAAACCTGGAAAAAAAACGGCCAATTTCTAACCACATGGCTTAAAAAGCCTGAAAAACCTACATGGGGTGGCACAGGAGATTTTTCAGTCATACGCGATAGCGCTAATAATCGTTGGCTGGCTTATTATGTATGTCCAAATGGCCTGGGTATAGCCCAATCAACAGACCC
>CANHCW010000099.1 GCA_947459165.1 Flavobacteriales bacterium | reverse complement strand
TTCAGCGACACCCCTTTGCTGTTGCTTGACGAACCCTTAACCAACCTGGATAAAACCGGTGAATATTTTTTTCAATCACTCATCGAAAAGCACACCTCAAACAGATTGGTGGTGGTGGCAGGAAACAGAGAGGAAGAATTCAGTTTCTGTCAGAAAAAAATTCAAATTGCCTCAGCGCTGATCTGATCTCACGATCAGTTTTTCAGTGGAAGTTCCGCTTTCCGAGGTAAAAGTAACGAAGTAAATACCCGGAATCAATCCTTCCAAATCAAATCCAATGCTCTTCTCCCCTTTCATCAGTTGGGTTTCCCGGTATTTTCGCCCCGGCAAATCATGCAGCGATACAAGGCATTCAAAAGCGGTGTTACGGCGTGCAATAGTCACCATATTTTGAGCCGGATTGGGAAATAACAAGGGTTTTTCAGGTTTTGAAAGTCTTTTTGTTGACGATAAAACGGCATTTGGATTTTTCAATAAATACAATCCGCCGCGGCTGTTGCCCACCATAATTTCCGGAATGCTGTCTCTGTTTAAATCGGCTGCTCCAATACTGATACGGCTTCCGAAATCGGGAACCATGCTGTCGCCTATGGTTTTCTGCCATAGCCAACCCTCCTTGGCCGAAAGGCTGTCGTAAATGCTTCGGCCTGCCGGAGAATACCAACGAATTTCACCATGAGAACAACCAATCAAAATATCCTCTTTCCCATCTTTGTCTAAATCTGCCACTTCGGGAACAGCATAGCCAAAAGACTGAAAACCCATGGGGGTAACATCCGTTCTCCATTGATTGGCCCGCATACCCCAGGCCCTGTCTGAAGCCAGTGTGTAGGAAGGAGAGCCAACACTGCCACTGTTCACATATAAAGCTATTCTGCCGTTGTACATGCCTACAAGCAAATCGGGCAGGGTATCGTTGTTGTAATTGAATACGGCAGGTGCACTGTTCGACATTCCGGAATTGATGATGATGCCCGGCAAGGTGGCAGATGCCAAAACCAGGTTCAACGGTTTACCAACCCCGGCCGTATTTCTGAACCAACCTACAGTTCCATCGTTGTTGCCATAATACAAATCAATATCCTTATCCCCGTCTATGTCGCCAAAGCGAACAATCAACTCGCTTAAGCCCAGCGAAATAAAATTCAGGTAATTGGTATCCTTCAGCACATAGTTGGCCCTGCTGCTGTTCCCCTTGTTTTCAAAAAGAAAAATGCGGTCTTTCATGCCACCGCTGACTTCAAAATCACCATTGGAAACCACAAATAAATCCTGATCTCCATCGGCATCGTAATCGCAGAATGCCGGAGCACTTTTTGCACCAAAATCAAGGGTGTTTGCAGTCAGAAAATTGTTTTTGACAAAATTGAATACAGGTTTATTGTTTTTACCGGTATTGCGATACAGCCAAATGTTGTTGGTCTCTTTCTGATCGCTAAAACCATTGGGAGCCACAACCAAATCGTTGACACCATCGCCATCCTCATCGAACAAATAGGCAGCCGGAAAAACAAAATTTGCTGCCCGTTTGGTGTTTTTAGGAAAAATGGTGTCCACGGCAATCATGGTATCGTAATAAGTATTGAATTCCTTTTTGCCGTTTTTCAACAGGGTCATTCCTTTAAAACCGATGTTGGAAACAAGCATTTCATAGTCGCCATCTTCATCGTTGTCGAACATGAGCAAACTTGCCCCGCCCGCATGCCTGGGGCGCAACTTCAATCTGTAAGAACATTCACCAAGAAGAAATGAATTGTCGAAACCTTCGTTAAAACCACCGAAACACATGTCCATAATTTGAAATTGGTGTGTATCCTTAGACCAGCCCTTTTCTGAACGAACATCGCGGTGCATGGAATATGATTTGGCAAACTGATCGTAGAACACAATATCCAAATCGCCATCGTTGTCAAGATCACTGATTTCTGGTAGATCGAGTTTACTCAAGCCGAGAATATTATACAACTGAAAAAAATTGGAATCGTATTTATTGCGGTAAAATTGCTCCCCCAAATAAAGAAACTTGGGAGTTGGATTGCCGGCTTGTGTTTGGTTAAGGTAAATAACCAAATTGCTGGTTTCGGTAAGTGTAAAAATATCTTTTTTGCCATCGCTGTTCAGGTCTGCGGTTTTGTACCAAAAATAACCGGAGGGCAAAGTCTTTTCATATCGTGAATCGTAAACCCATTTGCCTGCTTTCTTAATGAATGGCATTACTTTGTTGTCATTTCGGTCGAATACGATTAAATCATTGACCCCATCGTTGTTTAAATCGAACTGATTGAATTGCGGTGCGTTGAATCCCCCGGTAAACGGCATATCCACTGCATTACCCGAGACGGTAAAAGGCAATGTATCGTAGGTGTAGAAACGGTTGTCGGGCTGCGCCGTTGCAAAGGCGTAACAAAACAATGACAGCAGAGTGACCTGAATTTTGGGCATATTACTTCAAATTTACAATTGCGGGCTCTATTACTACTACTTTTGACATTGATTTTGTGAATATGTTGCCTGCGACAGGAGAGAAATTACTTCAAATTTACAATGTGTGCGGAAAACGGGTTTGTACCGACACCCGAAAGATTGAACCCGGCTCCCTTTTCTTTTGTTTGAAAGGAGCCAATTTCGATGGAAATGAATTTGCCAATTCAGCCCTGAAAGCAGGCGCAGCTTTTGTGGTGGCAGACAATCCGGCTGTTTGTAATGATTCGCGGATACTGTATGTACAAGACGCTTTGGAATCATTACAAAACCTGGCTCATTTGCGCAGAAAGTCCATGAAGGACACCACCTTTTTGGGCATTGGAGGAAGCAACGGCAAAACAACCACTAAAGAGTTGTGCCTTTGCGTTTTGCAATCATTTAAAAAAACAAAGGCCACGGTCGGCAACCTGAATAACCACATCGGAGTGCCCTTAACCATTTTGGGATTGCCTGACGATACTGAAGTGGCCATTATTGAAATGGGGACCAATCATCCGGGAGAAATGAAGGTGCTGTGTGAAATTGCTGAGGCTGATTTGGGAATTGTAACCAATGTAGGCAAGGAACACCTGGAAGGTTTTAAAGACCTGGAAGGTGTTGCGCGCGAGGAAAGCGAACTTTACCTTCAACTCGCCCGCCAAAACGGAACTGCATTGGTGAACGCCGATGATCCCTGGCTGGGCAACATGGGTAAGCGACTTCAAAACAAACTTACATTTGGATTGACTGCTGATGCAGATGTGCGCGCTGTTATTCTTTCTGCCATGCCTTACTTGCAATTTGAATTGTGGATTCGGGGTGAAAATCAGGGTGCTTTTCAAGCCCGCATTGGTGGTGAATTCAATATTTACAACATTTTAGCCGCCATTGCCACAGGAATAACACTTGGGGCCAAAGCCTCAGATTGCGCCCACGCGGCCTGTGCTTACCAACCGGGCAACAACCGCAGCGAATGGCGCGAAGTAGGAAATAAAAAGGTGCTGCTCGATGCCTACAATGCCAACCCCAGCAGTGTGGAAGCCGCGCTGAAGTCATTTGCAACACTTAATGGTAAAAAGGCGGTGATGCTAGGCGATATGCTTGAATTAGGCAGCCATTCCGAGGCCGAGCATCTGGCCATTTTTAAACTATGTCAAGTGCTGAAATTCGATGAAATTTACCTCTGCGGTCAGGAATTCATGAAGGTGTGCGGGCAGTATCCGCTGGTATTTGAAAATACAAGCATACTCAACTCATGGCTGAAAGAAAATCCAAGCTCAGCAGATTTTGTGCTGCTGAAAGGCAGCCGCGGCATGAAGATGGAAAACGCACTCGAAGGCCTTTCCGCATAAAAAAAGCGCCCCTTTCGGAACGCTTTATTCTTTATTCTTTTTTCAAATCAATTACTCTCTGCTGTTGAGTTTGGCCAGCAATCTCAAAATTTCCAGGTACAACCAAACGATGGTTACAAGCAAACCAAAGGCACAATACCATTCCATGTATTTGGGGAAGCCATTTTTGGAACCCTCTTCAATCATGTTGAAATCGAGAATGAGGTTGAACGCTGCAATGCCGGCAATCAGAGCCGAAACACCGATGGAAAGCCAGCTGTTTCCGTGGTAGAATGACTCAACACCAAACATACCCATAATCATAGTGATGAGATAAAACACACCCACTCCCAGGGTAGCAAACACAATGATTTTGGTAAACATGGGTGTGGCGCGCAGCAAACCGGTTTTGTAGGCCACCAGCATGGCTGTGAAAATAACCAAAGTAACGAATACGGCCTGCATGACAATTCCATCGTAAAAACTATTAAAAACCATTGAAATCAAACCGATAAACACCCCTTCAACAGCAGCGTAAATTGGGGCCAGTACCGGTGACCAAGATTGTTTGAACATGATAATCAGGCTGATGACAAAACCCAGAATGGCGCTGCCGATCAACCAGCCTTTCAGTCCTTCCGCAGCAGCGGGGTCACCGCCCATCTTCCACCATATCCAGGCGGCGGGAATCACCATAGTAATGAACAGCAGAATGGATTTGTTGATAGTTCCCTGAAGGGTCATCGCATCGGCAGTGGTTTTTCCTGCTAAGCCGTCGGAAAAACGATCAAACGATTTTTCGGATAAAATGGGATTTGACATTTTGAAGATTGATTAATTATTGTTGGCAATTTATTTTAATTTTTCCAATGTGCAAGTACTTTTGGATAAATTGTAGGTAAGTGGCGATAAAAACAAATTTAGTCTATACAAACAAATTCAACCTATTTGACCACTGCCCTTTCTGTGAAAACTCCACTCTCATTGATCACCTGAACGAAATAGATTCCGGGCAACTTCAAGTTTATTTCAATCTGATTTTGCACCTCTCCATTTATCACCTGCCTGCCCTGTGCATCAAATACCACATAAGTTCCAGGTGCATTTGTTTCAAGAGTAAAGCGACCTTCGCTTGGGTTGGGATAAAGCCTTGGCTCCGATTCGATTCCTAAAGGACATACAACTGATACAACCTTAGAAAGAGTAAATGGACCGCCAAAATCGACGCATTTCAATCTATAAAAATAAGATTTTGCGCTGCCTTTCAACTCTATAGCGTAATGCAGCGGCTCATGCGAAAATCCTGCTGCCTTTACTGTTGCCAGCGTTTTCCAATTGCCGTTGCCATTGGATTGCTGTACTTCAAAAACCTCAAGTTGATCTTCCATGGCGGTAGCCCAGTTCAACACAACCATGTCATTCACACAAACTCCGTTCAGGTAAAGTAAGCTCACAGGTAAAGGCGTTGGCGTATTGAAAGTGCCAAAATCATTGGCCTCTAATCCACTGCCAAATGCGAGATTTGCATCAACGGTATATGTACTTCCTGCCTGTAGAGTGTTAAATGAAATTGACCAACTGCCGTCTGTTCCGATAGTTACAGCACCCGAATGCGGACCACCGGGTCCAGACATGGTGATGGTCATTGATTTGGTACCAGAATATAAATGATGGTTGCTAGTTCCCGTTATGGTGGCCACATTTCCACTATGAGTTAAACTGCCCGAATTTATTCGTATGGTTGGATAAACATAATCCAGTATTCTCAACAAACCAGTGTCAGTTGCCGTGCTTGAACCAGAGGTCAGATCAACAATAACTGTATAATCCTTAACTGGCAAAGCACTTGGAACGGTGTAATTCCAGCTACCTCCAACACTGGTTGTGGTTGAGCCCGTATTCACCGGTGTGCTCATATTGGCTGGATCATATACTTTCACATTCACTGTGGTTCCCGAACCTACACTGCTTGTCCCCGTAATTTTGGGCGTAGTGTCGAAGGTGATTGAATCCTGAACAAGCAATTCACTGATGAGCAAAGTGCCATTGCCTGTGCCGGTTGTTCCTGTTCCGTCGGCAATCACTGCATTTATATTATATGTACCTGCCGAATAACCTGTTACATTTAAACTCCAGGTCAGACCTGAGGGGTCTATGGTGATTGAGTTCGTCTGGCCGGCCACATTGTAATAATATGTGTTACCACCAATGGTCACTGTGAGTGATGGGCTGGTATAAATGTTACCATTCCATGCTCCATAAATGGTTCCACTTCCGTTTAAACTGCTGGTGGATTGCACTCGAACTGTGGGGGGATCTAGTTCTGCGCTGGTTGCAGAATTGAGTGAAGAGGTCAAAATAATGCCCAACTGTGACCAGGTTTGGGTCAAATTGGCTGTCTTATCGTTAATACCTCCAATATCACCGTTCGCCGTTTGTGAAGTTGAGGTGAAATACACAATGCCATTTACATCTGTGCCGGTTTTTTGACTTCCCAAGGCATTTAAAGTGAATGCGGCAAAACTGCTTTCCGTAAAGGCGAATTCCAACCATGTGTCGGTACCTGTATTTTGCCCTGTATTGCCCGTGATGGAAGCATTGTCTAAGTCTGTAACTGTTGTGACCACCGCGTAATTGGTAATTTCGCTATTGGCTGCAGTCAGGCGCTGTTCAATGGCCGTATTGGTGGTGCTGTTCAGCCACGAGGTTGTTGATGGACTGCTACCGTCCTTTGAGGGATCGCTTTTGTGATATGAAACATAAGGGGTGGCTGCTTTTAAGTTGGCCTCAACCACCATATCAATTTTCAAATCCTTATTCACATCCAACCCAAAATAGGCCGAAGTTTTCGGTGTACCGGTATTCCCCAGGCGAACCCTGAAATAATAAACCTTATGAACCGTTCCTGAAACCGAAATGGTTCTTTGTTGTGACTGCATCATGGCATAGGTTGCATTGCCCACCAAATCGGTTTCTGCCGTTGCCTGCTGATCATCGTTGGGGTCAAAATTGGCGGCTTTGAATAAGTCTCTCCAATCTGTTGTAACTGCCGTTGGTATAGATGTCTGATTGACGAGCAAATGCAAGGTGTAGGTTGTTTTGGCGGTTGTTCCTGAAGCATCTCTCACCTGAATAATGTATTTATTTGACACATTGTCAATCACATTGTCCACAAATCCGGTGCCACTGGTATGCGCTGTGTAAGAGATACCATTGTCCTGACTGATATAAATGGTGCCACCTGCACTCACCGTAGGGGTAAAGGTAAAGCTGGCAGGGGCGGTACTTTGTGTAACTGTATAATTGTAAACCGAAGATGAGAAAGTTGGTGAAAGCGTACCTGCTCCAACTGTCAGATTGGTAAGAGAAAAGGCGTTATCTCGGTAAATTGCATAAACACCGGTGCTTGAAATGACCGGAGAAAAGCCACCATTTGCAATGCTTGAATCTGTTGCCACATTGTAGCGCAAAAAGTTAGAACCACCGGTGATGTCATTCAAACCATAACTGGCGCTTTCATTGCCACTGAATAATTTGGCAATGCCTCCAGTTCCCATGGTGATGGTTCCTCCATTCACAATCACCTGACCCCCTGAAGAAGTGCCCGCAGCTTTTCCGATATCGGCATAAATACGCACGGCATTGCCCGATGTACTTGTGGTATTGATGGGTGCATTGATGTTTACATTGTCACCATCTCTGGTAACAATCATGACTTCACCGCTGGAATAGATGCCGGTGGGGTTTACCGTTCCGACAATGAGTGAGTTGTTGTTCACTAGTTTCAATCCCCCCACCCTTGCGGTTGGTGTACCTGCAGCCAAAGTACCGATATTGTTGGCAATGTTCTCCAGAATAGCATTCCCCGAGCCGAGTAAACCCAATTTTGCCGCGGTAATGGCAGCCGTTTGGGTAAGCCTATTGTTGGCCTGAATTATCACCGAATTGTTAGTGGTGGTTAAAGCCCCGTTGATAGCAACGGCACCGCCATATATGCTTATGGGACCTGAAATGGTCTGGGCAGAAGAAACCGTGATATCTGCGGTATTGGTCGATTTTCCAAGGGTAAGGCCCGTTATTGTGCCGGCAACCGATAAGTTGGTTATAGGATAGGTTAATGCGCTGGTAAACGAACTGGAGGTTGGTTCAATGGTCAGTTGGCCTGTGGTGAGAATGGATGCAGCACTTGCAATGGAGAACGCGTTGCCTTTAATGAGAATGTTACCG
>CANHCW010000098.1 GCA_947459165.1 Flavobacteriales bacterium | reverse complement strand
TAATAAATTTGACCCTGAAAATGAAGGGTGCTTTTGTCGCTGAAGGACAATTTATTCCTTAGAAGGAATGATTTGAGGGCAAACTTGGTCCCATCGGGAAGGTTAATTTGTTGTTTGTGATGGGTGAATCTGATGGATTTTAAAGACTTCAAATTTGTCATAAAAGTAAAGTTACGACAAAAAGGAGTAGTAAAAAAATAAAATTATAAAATATATCCTTTATTTTATAATTGAATATTTTTTTGTTTTTTTATTGACTTTTTACTTTATTTTTCGTATATTGGTTTTAATGAAAAAAATAAAATGGCGTACCTGGCCCATTCACCCTTTTGTGTTGTTGCATTTTTTGGCCGCACTGTTGTTTCTTCACCTTGCCTGGATTTATCCCTGTTTATTGTGCAGTATTTTAAGTGGCCTTTGGCATACAAGGGCTGTACAAGCACGAGGCATATCCAAAGGCCGAATAAAAACCCTGAACGCCTTTCTGATGCTTGCAGGGATTGCAAGTTGGCTGGCATTTTGGTTGGTGCCACAGATTGAGGTAGCCGGTTTGTTCACCTTTTCTTTCTGTTTTGGATTGCTAATGCTAAACCTGATGCAGATGAGGGAGAGGGAAGTTTGGATTGGGTGAAGGACTGCAGTGCGCGCGCACAAAACGAACGGATGGTATTACTAAGGTACGCGCGCGCGAGCCCCACATAAATTATCAACAATTGTAATATTTTTTTGGCTGTGAAAATATTTCGTCGTAAATTTATAAATTCATTAAAGCTTAAAAAATTAACAAAACACGCCCTTAGGGGTGCTAACCCTCCTTTGCATAATACGACCGATGAAAGATAAAAAGAACACTGAACAGCACAGCATTGAGAAGATGCTGAAGGAAGCCTACTCTGAATTGCAAACCCGTTGCATACAGGGAGCATTGTGGGATCAAATGCCGGCCCTGATGAGTTTGTCGCGGTTGGTTGACCTGCAACCCGAAGAGGCGGCAGTAATGGCTGTGGTATATGTGCAAACCATACAGGCACGCTTTGTTGGCGAAACCATGGTGAGAGCCCTTTTGATTAATCATTTTTCGGTAAACAAGTGCAGGGTTGCCAAAACTTTGCGGAATTTGGGTGTAAACGGATTGCTGGAACGCAAGTCTGGCGATGATTTTATTCAATTTTATTACCTGACGGAATTGGTGCAGGAAGGCATTGAAGAAAACAATCCGGAAGCCTTTGGCGGCAACTGCCCTGTGGGTTTGCACGAGGCGCTGGACTACATGCGTTGCAAACTGATGAACAACGATTACATGACGGAGGCGTTTATAGACAGACACCTGGGTAAGATTTACAAAAAGAACGAGGAACTGACCCTGATGGATTACATTATCAGTAAGACCTTTTATTTTAACAGTGAAAGCACCTATGCCTTGCTGGCAATTTGCTCGAGGGCAGTTTTTGAAAACAAAGCGTTTTCATTCGCCTACATTGACAACTATGTACGCAGCAACCGGGTTAACATACACAGATTGCGGGAGCAGATTCATTCGGGCGAATGGGCACCGATTGAAGAGGGGTATGTAGAAATTACGGGTTCGAATGTGATGGAATTCAATCCTGAATTGCAACTGACCGAAAAGGGGTTTTCGTTTTTTCTGAAGGAATTGAGTCCTGAGTTGCTGAAAAAGCTCAGACAGCGCAGCAGCATTGGAAATACACCTTTGATTTCGCCGGATGAGATTGGAAAACAGAAGTTGTTTTTTGGTGAAACCATGAAAAAACGCACCGACAGATTGGCTAAACTGCTGAAACCGGCCGCTTTTGCCCGTTACCAAAAAACCTACTCGCCCAACGCAAGAATGCGCGGATTGACCTTGTTGTTTCACGGCGCCCCAGGCTGCGGCAAAACAGAGTACGCGTTGCAACTGGCCAAATCATCGAACCGTTCGGTGATGAAAGTGCAGGTTACCGATTTCATGAGCAAATGGGTTGGTGACTCGGAAGCCAACCTGAAAAGGTTGTTTTCAGATTACCGCAAGGCCTGCGGAAATAAAGGTCAGATGCCCATTTTGTTGTTGAATGAGTGCGATCAGATTATTGGGCGCAGAGGGCAGGCAGGAAATGCGGTAGATCAAATGGCAAACTCACTGCAGAATTTACTTTTGGAGGAAATGGAAACCTTCAACGGCATATTGATTGGCACCACAAACCTAACCGAGAATATGGATGAAGCATTTGAACGCCGCTGGACAATTAAATTATTTTTTGAAAAGCCCGACAAAGCGGCGATGGTGCAAATATGGCTAAGCAACATTAGCGGGTTAACACGCAAGGAAGCCGAAACCCTGGCAGTAGAATACAACCTTACTCCAGGCGAAATTGCGAATGTAGCGAGGCGGTTTGTGGTGGAAGGCATTCTGGGCCTGGAAGACAGCCGTTTGAATACCCTGATGGAATTGTGCAGGACAGAGAAATACCAAACTGCGGACAAAAACCGCAGTATAGGATTTGTAAATGTGCAAGAAAATTTGGGAAAAGCAGTTTAGATGACATGTGCGCGGCGGCTTGACGAAAATTGAGATGTGAACCTTATTTCAATTCAGGCCGCCGCGAAATACCTTTGCATGTCATGCTGCGCAAACTGCTGAAACTGACCTCGTTCAAAATTGGGTTATCCATTACCCTGCTGTTTGCCTTGCCGGCCATCCCGGGTTACCTGATTACACCCGACCAAAGCAATGATTGCAACGAAATATTGCCGGAACTGGCCAATCGTGCACCGGGAAGTTCATACAAATACATCAGAATTAAACGAAGCACAAGCGAAACCGAAGGGCTGTTGAAAACATGGCTGCAGGGAAAATCGACACAGGAAGACATTGTTGCGGGTGAGGTGCGGAAATTAAGTCATAAAGACAGCATTGCCTTTTTGCCCTTGGGAGAAATCGTTGTTAAGCGATTTGCAAATAAAGATTTGGTTGCAGAAAGCAATGGGCAGGTTTTTCATAAACAAACCAATTGGCTGGGCACAGACCGGTTTGGAAGGGATGTGCTGAGCCGTTTGATAATCGGGGCAAGGGTTTCGCTTTCAGTGGGTTTTATCAGTGTTTTCATATCCCTGTTTTTGGGGACGATGATTGGAATGGCTGCAGGTTACTTTGGGGGCAGAACAGATTCTGTTTTGTCGTGGTTTATTGCTGTTTTCTGGTCTATTCCAACCCTGCTGGTGGCTTTGGGCTTGAGTTTTGCTTTTGGTAAAGGCTACTGGCAGGTACTGATTGCCTGCGGACTCAGCACCTGGGTGGAAGTTGCACGGGTTGTGAGGGGGCAAACGCTTCAATTGCGCCAAAAGGAATTTGTACTGGCCGGGATCATCACCGGATTTGGCCCGTGGTATATGATGAGAAAGCACATTCTACCCAACTTAAAAGGTTCATTAACGGTGTTGGCCACCACCAATTTTGCTGCGGCCATTTTGCTTGAATCGGGATTGAGCTTTTTGGGGCTGGGGATTGCACCTCCTACTCCGAGTTGGGGAAGCATGGCCAAGGAACATTTGGGAAACCTGGTTTTAGACAGCGCCTGGCTAGCCCTGATCCCGGGCCTTGCCATTATGCTGCTGGTGATGGCCTTTAACCTGATGTCGATGGGTCTGCGAGACGCACTGGATCCAAAAACTGAAAGCGTTTGATTTAATGAATTGAACTCCCTTATTTTCGTAAGCGATATGTCTAAAAACTTAAAATATGCGCTAATTGGTTTGGGCGCAATTACAATTGGCCTGGCATCTTATTTTCTTTTTGCCGGCGGCAGTGACCGTTTGCTGAAATTCATTCCCAACAACGCTGCCTTTGTGGTGCGTATTGATGTAAAAGGGTTGTACGAATTGGGCAAAAAGGATAAACTCTTTGATTTAAAAATGCTGAAGGAAGGAGTAAAAAAAGGTAAAGAAAAAGGAGGCATGAGCAAGTTCATTTCAGCCATATTGGAAAAACCCGAAGAGTGTGGCATTGATTTTCGCAAGCCTGCCTATGTTTTCGGTGAAATGATGAGCAGAGGTAAGGCCACGGCAATGCTGATGGAAATACACAGTGAGAGCAAGTTTGCCGAATTTATTGATAAGAAACGCGACAGTTATTCCAAAATTGAGAAAAAGGAAGACATGCAAATGATGGAGTTAGACGCAGGAGAATTTTTAAGTTGGGGCAATGGTATTTTGGTATACAGCGTGAATAAAAGCGAAAGTACAGGTTATCCCATGAAAATAATTAAGCGCAGCAGGCCGGGCATGGAGGGTAATTTGAACATCAAAGAAATGCTCGCCAACAATGGAATGCTTAGTTTTATGGTAAGGCCCGGTGAAATCCTGAAATGGAATGAGGACAATATGAATTTACCAATCAAGGACTTCTGGAATCCGGCAATGATGAGCAATGCAATGAGCTACATTGGCAAAATGGATTTTGTAAATGGGGGAATTAACATGACGGCCAAAGCCTTTTCCGCTGATGGCAAGAAAAGTGCGATGCCCGAAGTGCTGAAAAAAGAAAATACTGCACTCAAATTGGCCAAATTTGCTAAAAGAGAATTGAAACCTGCTGCTTTGATGGCTTGTAACTACAATTTGAACGGCCTGATGAAGTTTATTGCAGAGAGCATGGATAGTGATACCAAAGATGAGTTCATGAATAATGAAATGGTTAAAATGATACAATCGGATTTGAATGGGGAATTGCTTCTGTGTCTGCCAAGTCAGAGCAACGAAGACCCCGAATCTCCGAAAAATCTAAATTTTCAAATTGTTGCCGGAACCAATGGAGGCAATACGACAATCGAATCCAAACTTAAAGAAAGAGGAATAGAAAAAACAGAAGGCAGTTACAGATTGCCCTTATTATTTGGCAATTTTCCTTTGACATTTGGAGAAAAGCATATCGTATTGGGAGAGTCCGGAACATCAGATATTAAAATCAGCGGCATTGATGAAAGCTACTTGAAATCTCCAATGTTTATGATGATAGATGTAGAAAAGTGTATAGCACTTTTACCTGACCCTGGCGATGAAGTAAAACCACTTAAAAAATCGGGTATGGTTTGGCTGTTTGGGCAAACAAATGAGACCATGCAAAGTGAGTTAAAGTTCAGGGATAAGGATAAAAATGGTCTGTCGAGCTTATTGGAAATGATAGACCAGACCGTGAAAGAAGACGAAGAACGCCGCGCAAGGTTTGAAAAAGAATTTGAAAAACTGAATTCCCGCACGCAGACTGATGAAAACGGAGAACTCTGAGTTGCCGGAAATAAGGTTGCTGCATTATTACAATGCCATTCCGCTGCCCTTGCTCGACACGCCTATCAGCGGTAGGGTATGGAACAGTAATCTGGTGCTTTTTAAAGGAAAACACTATGTAGTTAAGGCTGAATCCGGAAAAGGAAAAACCACTTTTTTGAATCTGGCTTATGGTTTAAGACAAGACTACAGAGGCGATGTGTTTTTCAATGAAAGCAACATTCGCAATCTGAAGGCAAATGATTTTGCTCAATACAGAGTAAATACCTTCAGCTATCTCTTTCAGGATTTGCGGTTGTTTGGCGATCTTACTGCTTTGGAAAACATATTGTTGAATCCGGGGAATACCCTTACCACGGGCGAGATTGAGTTTATGGCTGAAAAGCTGGGGGTGGCAAACCGATTGGACAAAACCTGCAAAACCCTGAGTTTGGGTCAGCAGCAAAGAATTGCGCTGATTCGCGCATTGGGGCAGCCTTTTCAATGGCTTTTTTTGGATGAGCCATTCAGCCATTTGGATGACCGCAATGCAGGAATTGCTATGTCCATGATTTTAGAAAAAGCACAAGCTCTGGAAGCAGGAATTGTTGCCACCTGCCTGGGAGATACCAGTATTTACCGCGACTTTGAAATGATTGAATTATGAATGGAAATGTATTGGTAAAGAAATTGTTGTTCGGCAAAATGCAGAAGGGCCAATTGATATTGTCGGTTGCCGGAACTGCATTGGGTTTGTTCATTATGATGACCGGTGTGATGATGTGGCAGGATGTTCGCCGCATTTTAACCGAAAAAGACATGCTGGGGGACGATTACATTGTGATTAGCAAAAAGATTTCATTGCTGAATACGCTTAGCGGAGGTCCTGGTCGTTTTAGCGAGGAAGAAGTAACAGAATTAAAAGCGCTGAAAGCCATTGATGACATTGGCGCATTTACACCAAGCAAGTTCAAGGTGAGTATGGAGTTAAGCGCTGACTATGGAAAAATGAGTGGTCAGTTGTTAAAAACCGACATGTTTCTTGAAGCTGTACCCGATGCTTTTGTGGACATTGAGAAAGAAGAATGGCAATGGAAGCCCGGCAATGGAACGGTTCCGCTGGTTATACCCGCAGATATCATTAAACAATACAACCACGCTTTTGCCGGAAGTCAGAATTTACCGGTTATACCCGAAGGAATGCTGAAAAAGGTAAAATTCAGCATGCGCATTGGCGAAGGAGAAAAAACCGAGATCTTGGAGGGCCGTATTGCCGGATTCTCCAACCGCATCAACTCCATTTTGGTTCCGCAGTCCTTTCTCGATTACGGAAATAAAAATTACAGCGAAGGCAAAGTAACCCGCCCCAGTCGCCTGATTCTGCATGCCCAAGACCCTACTTCGCCAGAACTGATGCAGTTTTTCAGAAACAAGGGATACGAACTGAACGAAGAAAAACTAAAAGCGAGCCGCACCAATGCATTGTTACAGGTTATTATGCTAGCGGTGGCTATGCTGGGAGTTTTCATTGTGCTACTTGCTCTGCTGGGATTTATTCAGTACACCCAACTGTTGGCTTATCGTTCAGCCTACGAAATTCAAACCCTGCACTGGATTGGTTTCAAAACTTCGGACCTACACAAGCCCTATACCCGTTTTTCAGTCATCAACCTGGCCATGGCTTTTGTATCGGGCTCGTTGCTGCTGTATGCCACCCATTTGAAATTGTCGGAGGAGTTGGTGTCGCGGGGGTTTGAAATTGCTTTAAACGGCTGGAAAACGGCCTTGATTAGTGGATTGATCATGGCTTGTTTGATGTTTTTCATCAGTTTTATGGCCGTGAAAAAACAAGTTGAAACATTGGCTCGCTAAACCCAACTTTGCACAGTGCAAAAAACAACAGACCACAGCCGCTTCAACAACTCCTGGTACAAACCGGGAAGAGGTGTTTTGGTGAGGATGATTTGGCACAGTGTTAACAGTCTGCTCATCAAATCGGGACTGCCCGGAAGTGGATGGCGCTGTGCCCTGCTCAGGATGTTTGGAGCCCGCATAGGCAAGGCAGTTGTGATGAAGCCATGCGTAAACATTAAATATCCCTGGAGACTAGAAATTGGGCCTTACAGCTGGATTGGTGAAGGTGTTTGGATTGATAATTTGGGAAAAGTGAAAATTGGGGCGAACTGCTGCCTCTCCCAAGGGGCGATGTTGTTATGCGGAAATCACCATTACGGCAAAGCCTCGTTCGATTTGATGGTGGGTGATATAACCCTGGAGGATGGAGTTTGGATTGGTGCCAGAGCCACGGTTTGTCCGGGTGTGCTTTGTAAATCACACGCAGTTTTAGCAGTGGGTAGTGTGGCGAACTCTGAATTGACGGCATACAGCATTTACGCGGGAATTCCGGCTCAGAAAGTGCGGGAAAGGAATATTGAAGATTGAAGTTCAGCATCATTACGGTTTGTTACAACAGCGCTGCTACCCTTGAACATACCATTCAATCGGTTCTTTCACAAACCTACGCAAATATTGAATACATCATTATAGATGGAGGAAGCTCAGACGGCAGCATAGATATCATTAACAAATACAAAGACCGAATAGCTCACTTTGTTAGCGAAGCCGATGGTGGCATTTACGATGCGATGAACAAGGGCATTGCGATTTCAACCGGTGATGTGGTGGGCATATTAAACAGCGACGACATTTACACCGGTGAAAGGGTTATTGAACATTTGGCAGCACAGTTCCGGGCAATGGAAGTTGATGCC
>CANHCW010000097.1 GCA_947459165.1 Flavobacteriales bacterium | reverse complement strand
TTCTTCTTTGTTGCCAATGATCAAATCGGGTTGCAAGTCAATAATTTTCTGAATCTGCAACTTTTTAGTTCCGCCAATTTTGGTTGCCTGTTTGAATTGTTCAGCCGGATGAATACAAAATAAGGTTTGGCCAATAATACGGTCACCCAATCCCAAATCGTACAGCAATTCTGTTTGACTGGGCACCAGTGATACAATTCTTTTGGGAACTTCGGGCACTGCCACTCTGCGCACCATCTGATCGACAACCTGCCGCATTCAATTCAGCATTTATTCAACCAGTTTTAACACATTGGATTTAAACTCGGCGCCGTTTGACAGCCTAAACCACAAATAAAACCGTCCCTTTCGCGAAGCCGGCAATTTGTGAATCCCGAGCCACATCGTACCATGGTAAAACATTCGGTCGCTTTTCATTATGCCTGCATACCGAAGAAAAGTTGTATCCACAGTTCCCATATAACCCCAGTGTTTTTTTGCAGTTACAAAATCCGAAATATTGGACATTGAAGGATGGCCTGCATCCCATGCATCTACTGCAATAACCGCCATGCTGTCAATGGTATGAACCAAATAAGGCTCTGCAAGGCTGCAGGCTGTAGCGGTTGAAATGAAACCAAACGAAAACGAAGTTGCTGCAACCTTTATTACTTCAAATTGCATTATGAAGAAGGCAGTATCTTTCTGGATAAAAACACTGTCCTCAACCAACATTACACCGTTGGTGTCGGAAGCGTTAATTTTAAATCCTGAAATTTTTCTTTTGGGATTATAGCCCTTGCCACAGGGCTCGCAGCTCAAAATGAGTAGCAGAGGCAGAATAAGGATGACAACGATTCTGTGCATCAGTGATTTTTCTTAACCAAGTCCGCCAATCACATCGTACCGTGTAATAATGTGCCAGTTTCCGCCCAAATCCATGGTCAAAACTGCGTTATTGTCTTTGTTGATGAGAGCAGAAACCTTTTCAATGCTGTCGGAATGATGCACAACGGGAAAGGGTTTGCCCATCACGGTTTTCACTTCGGCTTTCATCAATTCGCGGTTTTTAAGCAGTGCCGCATACAAATCGGCATCTTCCAGCGCCCCAGAAAACTCATTTTTGTCATTCACAACTGGTATTTGCGACACATCGTATTTCTGCATCAGGGTAAATGCCTCCTCACAGGTTTGGTTTTCTGAAACAGTTAAAAGCCTGAGATGGCTGTGACCTTTAACCAAATCAATGGCCAGGGCTTTGGGCGACGGTGGTAAAAATCCGCGGTCGCGCATCCAGTCGTCGTTGAACATTTTGCCTAAGTAACGGGTACCGTGATCGTGAAATACTACCACCACCAGATCGCCTTTTTTAAAACGGTCTGCCATTTGAAGCAAACCAGCCATAGCCGAACCCGCGCTGTTTCCAACGAAAATGCCTTCTTCGCGGGGAATTCGCCTGGTCATCACAGCGGCGTCTTTATCGGTTACTTTTTCAAAATGGTCAATGATATCAAAATCTACATTGGCAGGCAAAAAATCCTCACCAATACCTTCTGTGATGTATGGGTAAATTTCATTCTTGTCGAAAATGCCGGTTTCCTTGTACTTTTTGAAAACTGAGCCATAGGTATCAATGCCCAGAATTTGTATTCCCGGGTTTTTCTCTTTTAAAAACCGACCTGTTCCACAAATGGTTCCACCGGTTCCCACTCCTACAACCAAATGCGTTACTTTACCGCCGGTTTGCTCCCATATTTCAGGTCCGGTTTGCTCGTAATGCGCCATACTGTTGCTCAGGTTGTCGTATTGATTGGGTTTCCACGCATTTGGGATTTCTGCCGCCAATCTGCTGCTCACGCTGTAATAACTGCGCGGATCTTCCGGATCCACATCTGTCGGACAAACAATCACTTCTGCTCCAAAAGCTTTCAGGGCATCTACTTTTTCCTTGCTTTGTTTATCGGTTGTGGTAAAAATGCACTTGTACCCTTTTATTACGGCAGCAATAGCCAATCCCATACCCGTATTTCCACTTGTGCCCTCAACAATGGTTCCTCCGGGTTTTAGCCAGCCCGCTTTTTCAGCATCTTCAATCATTTTAAGGGCCATTCGATCCTTGATTGAATTGCCCGGATTCATGGTTTCAATTTTGGCGTACACATCGCAAGGCAAATCGTTGGTAATGCGGTTAATTTTTACAAGCGGTGTGTCTCCAATGGTTTCAAGTATGTTTTGGTACAATTGCATTGATAGGCAAATTAAGGATATTTTTTGAGAAAGCAGGAATGTCTGCCGTTATCAGCAGGGTTGAGTCAAAGCCAGACGAATGTGTCCAAGGTGGTTTTGACCATGCCATGCATACAATGCAATCAACCACGAAAGCGGGAATGATTTCTCTCTTTCCGGATGATAAAATGTTCGCAGCAGCAATTCCGGTTGTTTCAAACATTCCAGCAACAACAAACTCCAGCGCTGATGTATGCCCACCAGCATCAGATACGAAGACTCGTAAGCGTATCCGTAAT
Organism: Flavobacteriales bacterium; assembly: GCA_947459165.1. Taxonomy (GTDB): domain Bacteria; phylum Bacteroidota; class Bacteroidia; order NS11-12g; family UBA955; genus RGEC01. The sequence continues at coordinate 5,744 of CANHCW010000097.1, read as the reverse complement.
CCCTGCCTTCAGCCCACAAATTTTCATCCCAGGGCTTAATCACCGGATTTTCTTCGGTCAACAACAGTTTGGTCCTTGTCCAGGCATTCAAATGCGCGTCGGCCAGGTGATGAATAATCTGCAGAATAGTCCAGCTTCCCTCTCTGTATCGGTTTTGCAGTTGCTCGGGCTGAATGCCGTTTAGCAGTTTGGATAATTCGTTGGGAAACGCCTGAATTTGGAGCACACACTGAAGCAATTCCTCCAATTGATAATCGGTTTTTGTGGCATCAAATTTTCCCGCCGGGTATTTCAGTTCTTCTAAATTCATCAGTTAATCAAATCAAAACCGGTCCACTGACGCAACACTTCTGGTACCACAATGCCATTTTCTGACTGGTTATTTTCAAGCAAGGCCGCCACAATTCTGGGAAGGGCCAGGGCACTTCCGTTGAGGGTGTGAGCCAGTTCAGTTTTTCCCTGCGCGTTGCGGTAACGGCACTTCAGACGGTTGGTTTGATAAGTTTCAAAGTTGCTCACAGAACTGCATTCAAGCCAGCGCTGTTGTGCCCCACTCCAAACCTCCATGTCGTAAGTTTTGGCACTTGCCATGCCCATATCTCCCCCGCACAACAACAACACCCTGTAATGCAATCCGAGTTTTTGCAGCAATCCTTGAACATGTAAACTCATTTCTTCCAATACCTGGTAGCTGGTTTCGGGTTTCACTACCTGCACAATCTCCACTTTATCGAACTGATGCAAGCGATTCAATCCGCGCACATGCGCACCGTAACTGCCGGCTTCACGACGAAAGCATGGGGTATATCCGGCATTCTTCACCGGTAACTGATTTTCTTCCAGAATTACTTCGCGGTAGAAATTGGTAATCGGAACTTCAGCAGTAGGAATCAAATACAATCCATCTTCAGGCACAAAATACATCTGCCCTTCTTTGTCGGGCAACTGTCCGGTTCCAAAACCGCTGTCCGCGTTCACCAAAATGGGCGGCTGTACTTCGGTATAGCCACTTTTAATGGCCTCTGTCAAAAAGAAATTGATCAAAGCCCGTTGTAAAGTAGCCCCTTTGCCTTTGTAAACGGGAAAACCGGCTCCGGTGATTTTTACCCCCAGCTCAAAATCAATAATGTCGTATTTAGCCGCCAGTTCCCAATGCGGAAGGGCGTTTTCTCTTAAATTAGGTTTACTCCCCCATTCTAAAATGGTTTTGTTGTCGTCGGCTGTTTTTCCGTGAGGAACACTTTGGTTTGGCGTATTCGGCAGGGAAACAATCAACTCGCGCACCTCAGTTTCAAGTTCTGCAACGCGGGTTTCCAACTGTTTTAAGGTTTCTTTTATTAATCCGGTTTCCTGTTTTAGTGAATTGGCTTCATCGGCTTTTCCCGATCGCATCAAATCACCCACTTGTTTGGCTAAGGCATTGCCCCTTGCCTGCAATTGCTCCATCTCCGATCTTTTCGAACGGGCTTCGCGGTCTGTATCAACTATTTTATTAACAAGTTCTGCGGCATCAATTCCGCGAATACCCAAGCGGGCAATCACTTCTTCTGGGGCCGAACGGATATAGGAAAGCTGAATCATTCAGCTGCAAAAATAAGACAATACAAACCGAAACTTTAACCGATTGAGGCAGGAAGAATCAACAAGTTATCGCGATTTCAAACCCATATTCAGGCCAATGCTTTTGGTCAGTTTTAAAGCCGGCTCCAGTTCATTGGCAACAGTTCCCTCTAAAATGGCCTCTCTGATGGCATTTTTCAACTGCCCAATCTGTCGTGGATCGCTGATTTCAAACAACTCAATAATGTGATTTCCCGTTATTACCGGCTGCCAGTTGCGCATGGTATCGCGTTCGGTTACATCCCTGATTTTGTCTGCCACCTTTTCCAGATTTTTCAGGTGTTTGGCCACCTTTATTTCGTTTTTACTGGTAATGTCAGCCCTGCACAAATTCAGCAAATCATCAATATCCTCTCCGGCATCTACAATCAAGCGCCTTACGGCGCTGTCAGTAACAATTTCCTGCGATAACACAATGGGCCTGAGATGCAGCGCTACCATCTTTTCTACATACCGCAATTTTTCATCCAATGGCAATCGCATTCTTCTGAAAATACCTTTCACCATTCTGGCACCTCGGTCTTCATGCCCGTGAAAAGTCCAGCCTACTTTGGGATCGAAGCGTTTGGTCGGCGGTTTGGCAATATCATGCAAAATGGCACTCCAGCGAAGCCAAAGGTTGTTACTCAAATCGCACAAATTGTCCAGCACCTTTAGGGTATGGTAAAAATTGTCTTTGTGGCTCTTGCCGTTAATGGTTTCAACACCATGCAAAGCCACCATTTCAGGAAAAATGAGGTGAAGTATTTTGGCATCGAACAAAATTTCGAATCCTATGCCAGGTTTTCGGCACATAATTATGCCGTTCAACTCGTCGCTGATTCTCTCTTGCGAAACAATTGAAATCCTTTCTGCATTTCGCTTCATCGCTAAAAAGGTTTCGGTTTCAATTTTGAAGTTGAGACGGGTGGCGAAGCGCGCTGCCCTCAGCATTCTCAGAGGATCATCGGTAAAAGTGATGTCGGCATCCATAGGCGTTCGGATTATTCCATCCTGCAAATCCTGAATACCATTAAAGGGATCTAATAACTGTCCAAAATCTTCTTTATTCAGACTTAGGTACATGGCATTGATGGTAAAATCGCGGCGATTCTGATCGTCCTGCAGACTTCCATCTTCCACGGCAGGTTTTCGACTGCCTCTTTCATAACTTTCTTTTCTCGCCCCTACAAATTCAATGATGTAATCTTCGGTCTTGATTTGCGCTGTACCAAAGTTTTTAAAGTATGCAACATGTTTTTCACCTGGGAGGGCTTTGGCCACCTTTTCGGCAAACTCCACGCCTGAACCAAGCACCATGATGTCGATGTCTTTGGTTGGATTTCCCAGCATCAAATCGCGCACAAAACCGCCCACCACCCAGGCCTTGATGCCTGTTTGTTCCGCAATGCGGGCAATCACCCCGAATTCCTTTTGCTCAAGCGCTTTTTGCACGGTGCAAAGATAAGCGCCCGTTCTTACCTTTGCCCTTATGCGTCGCTTGCCGAGTTGGATCCCTGCTCTTTTGCCTTTTATTCCGGTGGCATTGTACTTTTTATTGCCCAATCAAAACCCGGGTTCCGATGCCTGGGGGTATGCAGCGCTTGAGATGAAACAGCAAGTGCTGGGCACGCGTTATTTTTCGCCACATCATTTGTTATTTCATGAATTTGGTCATTTTACCTTCAGGCTCCTCCCTTTTCGGTTTATTGACTTCATGGGTTGGATGCAGCTACTGAACGCCTTTTTCGGAGGTCTTTCATTGTGGTTCTTTTATAAAATAAACCTCCATTTTTACGACAAGAAAACGGCACTGCTCCTCACCTTTCTGGTCGGTTCAACATTCGGGTTTATGCGATTTGCAACTGAGAACGAAACCTATGTTATACCCCTTGCGCTGTGTTTGGCAGGAAGCTTTGTTTTAAAAAAACGAAACGAAGGTTTCAAATGGTTGTATGGTGGATTTCTGTTGCTCGGAATGGGAGTATTGTTCCATCAGATTCATATTTGGTGGTGGCTTGCGGCCGTCATTGCTATGGGATTGAATAAAAGAGCCCTGCCGGCGGCATTGCTATCACTGACAGGGATTGTGGCCGCTTACATTTTTGCCGCGACTGTGCAGGGGCAACACTGGCTTTTGTTTCCTTTTTCCGATGCACTTTCGGGCACGGTTCAAATTATTCCAGATTTCAACAATGTTAAATTCACGGGCATCAATTTGCTCAGAACCCTACTGCAAATTCATGGCAATGTTGTGTTTTTCCTCAAGGCAAACTGGATCCTTGCAGGATTGGCAGTGTTAGGATTGGTTTTAGTGGTCATTGGATTTTTCCAAAAAAACGAAACAGTTAAACAGGCCAATTCGCTGATTTCAGATGACCGAACAATTCGTTTTTTCCGCCTGGCAGCGATTTTTCATTTTTTTTGGGCATTTTATTCAGTTGGTAACGCCGAGTTCATGGTTATGCTGCCTTTTTTGGGTTTGTTATCCTTCCCCGAATTTATAAATCGTCATCGCAAAAAAATGGTAAGTATAGGCGCCGGCTTGCTACTTTGGAATACTACTGTGTATATGATTCCCCACCATTCTTACAAGTTGTTTGTTCCGGGTCAAATGCTGAATTCGGTTATTCCGCTTCGTAAAAACAACAAACCCTTGTATTACATTAGCAAACAGAAAGTGCTGCTTGAAAACTTTGCCGAAGCCAATCGAATGGATCTGAAAAAATTAAATATCATTTTGCTATCTGCACCTTCAGACCGCGGAAAACACACAACCGATCAGCCTGATTTGGACTCGCTGATTTCAAATGGACACTTTTTACTTACCGATTGCAGGGCATTTCCCGAACCCATAAGCCGCAGTTCCATATTAGCGGGCAATAGCAACAGCGAATTTTTGAAAAAGTACAAGCTTCAAAATGCGTCCAGCGTTGCATCCTACTATGGCACCATTCAAACCGACCAAATTTTACCTCGAAAATGAAAAATACATCCCGGTTCACTACTGCTGTGGTTTGTTTGTTCTTCGCAATCGCTTCGGGCATAACCCAACTGAAAGCCCAAAGTGCCATTTGGCCATCTACAGGAACCCTGTTCGACGGAAAATTGCACCGCATTGATATTTTGTTGCCCGCCGATAGTTGGACCAAATTGAACAAGAATGTGTGGGACAATGTATTTTTCAAGGCCGTTTTTGTTTACGACTCGAAAGACACCATCAAAAACATAGGAATCAGGGTAAAAGGAAACACATCAAGGGAGGCTGAAAGAAAAGGTTACCGCATTGATTTTGGAGGGTTCGTGCCTCAAACCTATCAGGGTTTGAAAAATATGAACCTGAATGGTTCACACAACGACCCATCCATGATGCGAGAGATGTTGAGTAATAGCGTGATGAACAGTGCCGGATGCGCTGGAAGCAGAGCCAACCCTGTTCAATTGTATGTCAACGGCGTTTATCAAGGTTTGCGCATCCATTCTGAATACATTGATAAGATTTTTCTTCAATCCCGCTTTGGTGAAAGTTCCGGCAATCTTTTTAAATGCTCCTGGCCGGGCGATTTGATGTGGTTAGGCAGTGCTGAGCAATCATATAAAAATCTGATTAACCCTTCACCGCTGAACGAAAGGGCGTACGATTTAAAGACCAATGAAACAGCAGACAATTACAGCGATTTGGTTGCGTTGATTGATGTCATTAACAACAGCAAGGACTCATTCAACTCCTGGATTTACAAGGTTTTTGATGTAGATGCATATCTGAAAGTGCTTGCGGCCGAGGTGCTGATTGGGCATTGGGACAATTACTATATCAACAGGAATAATTACCTTTTATACCACAGAATGTCAGACAACCGGTTTGTTTATATTCCATATGATATGGATAACACTTTTGGTGTGCAGTGGGGTTATTCCAACATCAACAACCGCGATATTCATAGCTGGGGCAACTCTTCCTCGAGCAAAGCTCCCCTAACCAATAAAATTCTGGCCAACAACCAATGGCGCTGGGATTATGAGGTAAACATGCGAAAACTGTTAGACAAGGCCTATAATGCGGACAGTTTATATAAACGAATTGACGGTTTAAAGTTGCTTCTTGACAATACCATCAAAAACGATCCCTATTTTAATGGTGCAAG
>CANHCW010000096.1 GCA_947459165.1 Flavobacteriales bacterium | reverse complement strand
GCAAAACCGGGTTCGCCGGCAGTTAACAGAGACAATGCACAACAATTTGGCACCCTGATTTTGAGCCCGGAAAACTGCCCTCCTGCTCTTCGGGATTCATGGATGACAATTAAGGGTTCATTCAAAGCTACCGGGGGTGAAGATCAGTTGTTTATCAGTCAGTTCAGCGGGGGCAAAAAAGTTCGTTACTGGCCTCTGGATTCAATTTACAGTGGAACTTCGGGAGAGATTTATTTTTATTTCAAAGATGCTGCAATATATGAAATCAGTTCTTCATTGCCTTGTAACTGCACAGTGGATCAGTGCGACAGCACACCCATAGCACAGCCGATTGATGAAGTGCTGGTTTTTAAAAACATTCAGTTTAAAACCGGTGATTGGCAATTGCTTGAAACATCATTCAGCGCACTGGACAGCCTGTACGAGTATTTGTCGGGGAAAGATAATTTTACCCTTGAAATTGTGGGGCACACGGACAATCAGGGCGACGCAGCGGACAACCTAAAACTTTCGGAAAAACGGGCCAAAGCGGTTTATGATTATTTGGTGAAGGCCGGTGCAGACAAGAACAGGTTAAAATATTCGGGGAAAGGCGACACAATGCCCATTGAAGACAACGAAGAGGAAGAAGGCAGAATGGCCAACAGAAGGGTGGAATTTCACCTTAAACAGCCATGAAACTTATAATTCAAGGAAGGCTGTTTAAAAAATTTTGGAATAGAAACCATGTTGATCGATACCCTTTCAGAAAGAGTGTTTTGGGTATGTCTTCAATGTCATGGTAGGCGGTTCTCGGTCCACTAAGATAGCAGAAAAACGAAGGAACACCCAGTTCGGTAAAAGCATAGTGGTCGCTGTTGGCAGCTTTGCCTCTTTTGCGAATTTCCGGTAGATAAGAGCCCTTTTTGTTGAGGCTGTCGAGCAAGGCAAATTCCTTGTTAAATACGGTTGCATTCACCACGGTCATGCCTGTTTCGCCCGTTCCTACCAAGTCTAAATTGAGTACAAACCGCATTCTGGACAATAAATTTCTGTTCGACCTGACAAAATGAAAAGAACCTTCCAGTCCTGCTTCTTCTCCTGAAAAGGCGATGAACAAAATAGTGTATGGATGGGGATTTTTCTTGTAATAATCGGCCAAATCCAGCATCATGGCCACACCGGCAGCATTGTCGTTGGCCCCGGGAAAAACGGCTTTACCCATTTTGCCTAAGTGATCGTAATGCGCACACACAACCAGAAAGCTGTCCGGGCGACGGTTACCGGCAACAAAACCAAGAACATTGTACTGTGTTGGCTTTATCAGGCGGCTTTTTATCTCAACCTCAATTTCCTTCGAAGCCAAAAAGTGCCGCAGCCGACCTGTTAAGGTAATTCTGCAATAAGGGTTTGTTTGGGTAGAAACATCCCAGGTGAGTTTGGCATTCGAAAATTCAACTACATGGCAGTGGGTATAAAGCCAATTGAGTTTTTCTCTCTGTTTTTTAATTGTTTCAGCAGGAAGGGTGTCGAGCAAAACCCAGTTACCAGACTGTTTGGTTATTGAGAGCCAAGAAAGCGAATCGGAAAGCACCGCAGCATTCAATACCGGTATTGCTGACAAAGCAATTTTTTGTTGAATGGTTTGTGTGCCCGAACCTACAAGGTAGTCTCTGCCTTCAAGAAGACGGGTTTTCTTCTTGTTTTCACTGCGAAACTCAATGTAGCATTTTTCAATGGTATTTACCGGAAAAGAATAAGGTTGGAGATAGTCTTTAGTGAAGGGTTCAAGGCCGATTTTCTTCATTTCTTTGGCAATGAACTTGCCGGCTTTAACAGCTCCGTTATCAATATAACCTCGACCTGCAAAGCGATGGCTGCACAGTTTTTTAACTATTTTTTTCGGGTAGATTAAATCCTGGGCATGCAATTGAGCACAAAGCCCGGAGAGAAGAAGAAATAAAATTGGTTTATTAAACTGCATTTCCTGTTGACTCAATGACCCCATCGCGAACCCTTACAATTCGTTTGGCGTATTGGGCAATATCTTCTTCGTGCGTAACCAGAATAATGGTGTTGCCTTTTTTGTGAATCTCGTCAAAAAGCGCCATAATTTCTTTGCTGGTTTGGGTGTCGAGGTTTCCTGTTGGTTCATCGGCAAGCAAAATACTGGGATTGTTCACCAAGGCGCGGGCAACCGCCACCCTTTGCCTTTGTCCGCCGCTGAGCTCGTTCGGGCGGTGATTCATTCTGTCAGACAGTCCCACATCTTTTAGTGCTTCTTTCGCTTTTTCTGTTCTTTCCTTCTTGCTCAATCCGGCATACACAAGCGGAAGTGCCACATTGTCGAGTGCGGTTAAACGCGGCAGCAGGTTAAAAGTTTGAAAAACAAAGCCAATTTCGCGGTTTCGCACATCACTCAACTCGGAATCGGACATACGGCTAACCTCTTTGTTGTTGAGTATGTAAGAGCCGGCAGTGGGCGTATCCAGGCATCCCACAATGTTCATGAGTGTGCTTTTTCCGCTGCCGCTTGGACCCATCAGCGCTACATACTCGCCTTTTGTAATTTCCAGATTTATTTTTCTCAGGGCGTAAACAGTTTGTTCGCCCAACTCATAGCGTTTCTCGAGATTGTTGAGCTCTATTAGGGCCTGTTGGCTCATTCGGTTTGCCCTATTACTTTTGGAACGCGGAAAAAGTCGCTATCCTTTTTAGGTGCGTTTTTAAGCGCTTCTTCGTGGGTCATTTGCTGCTCAACCTTGTCTTCCCTCAGGTAATTTTTGGTATCGGTCATGTAAATTAATGGCTCCACACCATCTGTGTTCACCTCATTTAACTTTTCGCACATATCCAGAATTTTCTCCAAATCCTGTCTGATTTGCTCTTTTTCTTCGCCTTCAAACTTGAGACGGGCCAGTGCCGCCAACTGATCTACTTTTTCCGGAGTGATTTTCATTCGTACACCTTTCTTTTTCTTAAATCGTTGTCAATGATACGAAAAATTTGTTCTTCAAGAGCCAAGGCATCTTCTGCATGCAAATGAGCCGTATCAATTGGTTTGTGTATAATCATTCGCATAAAACCGGGTGATGCCAGCCAGGTGTGAATATCCATTCGCTTGTGGTTATCAGGCAAAGTTACAGGTACAATCACCGCTTTTTGCTGAATGGCGAGGCGAAAAGCACCGGGTTTAAACTTGTGCAAACGAGGGGTGTCGGGTGGAATTTTGCCTTCGGGGAAGATTATCATGTTGGCACCGGCATCCATTTTTTCGGCAGCATGATGAAAAGCAGCGTGAGAGCTGCGCAGGTTTTCCCGTTTCACCGGCACATCCAGCGTTTGAAACCATTTGCGGAAAAGCGGCACCTTTCCCAATTCCATTTTGGCCATAAAAAAGTTAAAGCCCGGCAAGAAAGAACCGCAGGTGAGAATATCCAGATAGCTGCAATGATTGGAACAGTAAATGATTTTGCGCCCTGCCGGAATTTTGCCTTTGCGGTGCACCACAGGTATCAACAACGAGGGAATGCATGTTGCTAAACCCCAAAAACGCCTTAAGAAATGGGCAGCAGGGTACAGAGAACGGAAACTGAGAAACAAATAAAACAAAGGCCAAAGCAGCAAAAACAAGGTGGCAAACCACAAACCGGCCCAGGCCAGCCAAATTTTGCCAAAAATTTTCTTCATTGTCTTTTGCTGTTCACCACAAACACCAGCAAGGCAATAACAACACCGGTGCTCAAACACATTTGAATTTGTGATACCGAAATGGTCATGGGATCAAGTTGTTTTGCCACATATTGCTGAGCTTTTTCAACCATAGCAGGTCTTTCTGCCTGGGGATAATCCCGGTTTATAATGTCAATTTGCCTTTGTATGGTTAACTGTTCATAGGCTTTTACTTTTTGCGTCTCGTTTTTCAACACATGCTGTAAACCTGCAACAGTGCACATTCCCACCAAAAGAGATGTCAGTAAACTGCCGAACAAGGCCTTTCCCAGGTTAACCGGTGCTGAATTTTCGCGCATTAAACTTCTGAGAAACATCCATACAGCCAAGCCTGTAAAAACAACATTACCCAGTAGTGGAAGTATATTGGCTATTCCTGAAGTTCTAAAAATTTCCCTTTGCCAGTAAATTAGATGCATGGCTGTTGCAGCGGAGCCCAAGGGCAGACCATACATTACTACTTTTTTAATCATGGGAGCAAAAATACTCACAGTTGTCCGCTATCGCTAAACCAAAGCGATAAAGCTTAACAATTGTTGATTCGGCAGCAAGCTGCCTAGACACTATCAATCGTGATCAGCCGATCCCTGCTCCTCATCGCGGTGCAGGTACTCATCAAAATCGTACTCTGGAAGAAGGTTCGCTTTCACATGGCCAATGGTTTCATTTAAAGCATCGTTGAACTTGTGAAAATCCTCTTTGTAAAGATGAATTTTACTTTTAATAAAATTCCCGTCATCGAACTTGCTTCTCTTACTCTCGGTAATGGTGATGTAATAATCGTTGTTACGGGTTGCTTTTACATCGAAGAAATAAGTGCGTTTTCCTGCTCTGATTCTCTTGGAAAAAATCTCTTCCTGACTGTTTTGGTAATCTTCGTTCATGTTGAACTTTCTTTCTGTCCGCAAACAAAAGTACATACAAGGTTTTCAAACACAAAAAAGCCCCCAAATGACAGAAAAATTACACATAGCCGACACTAACCACGCTTTGTCATATTTGTGCTAACCGTTATGACTGTAATTCATGCATTCGGGCAAAATACCCCGAAGCCAGAACCAACTCTTTATAGGTTCCCTCTTCCGATATTTTACCCTGATCGAATACAACAATTTTGTCGGCGAGTTTCAATGGTGCAATGCGGTGACTAATGATGATGGCTGTTTTGCCTTTTAATCTTGACAGAAACGACTCAATGATTTCACTTTCGGTCTCTGCATCTACGGCACTCAAACAATCATCAAAAACATACAGCTCCGCATTGCGAATCAATGCACGGGCAATACACACCCGTTGTTTCTGTCCGCCGGACAAACTCACTCCGCGTTCCCCAATGATGGTATTCAATCCATCGGGCCACTGTTCAATGTCTTTTCCCAGGCCGGCCATCAAAGCAGCATCGAATATTGCTTTTTCATCAACCAAACCTTCTTCAACACCAAAGGCAATATTGGCGGAAATGCTGTCGCTGAACAAAAACTGATCTTGGGGTATGTATGCCGTTGCACGCATATGTGCGACTTTGGAAAATTGAGATAGAGAAACTCCATCTGCTTCAACCACCCCGGAATCAGGCTCATACTGTCTCATGAGAATTTGTGCCAAAGTGCTTTTGCCGGCCCCGGTTTTTCCAGTAACTCCCAGAACAGTACCAACCGGAATATTCAGGTTAATATTGGTTAATGCTGGGTGCGATGCTCCCTGAAATGAAAACGAAACATTCTTAATGCTAATCTCACGACCGACATGAAAAGTGTCAATTCCTTCATTTTGCGAAGCAACCGGATGTTGAAGAAATTCATTGATGCGCTTCTGACTGGCGGCTGCTTTTTGCACAAGTGCGGTGGTCCAGCCCAAACTGGCAACAGGCCAGATCAGCATGTTCAAATAAATTAAAAACTCAGCGATGTTACCCGGGGTAAATGATCCGTTTGAAACTTCGAGTCCGCCTATATACAACACCAACAAGGAACTGAGGCCAACCAGCAACACCATCAAAGGAAAAAACAAGCTGTTTACCAATGCCAATCGCATATTCAGAAAACGATACTTTTTGCCGGCTTCATTAAATTCGGCACCAAAACGGCTTTCAACCCCAAAAGCTTTAATTACCCTAATGCCTGCAAAGGTTTCCTGCGACAAGGTGGTTAAAGCAGATAGTTGTGTTTGAATGGCTGTATTTCTCTCATTGATTATTCTGCTTACCTTATAAATTCCCCAACTTAAAAATGGCAACGGAACGAGAACCACCCAGGTAAGTTGCGTGTTCACCATAAACATCTGGGATATGACCGTGAGGAAAACAAAAAGAATGTTGGCAAAATACATTACGGCAGGTCCCACATACATTCTCACATTGCTCACATCCTCGCCAATTCTGGCCATCATGTCGCCCGTAAAATTCCGCCGGTAAAAATCAAGGCCCAGATGCTGATAGTGATTGTAAATGTCGTTTTTTAAATCAAACTCCACTTTACGGCTCACAACCACAATGCTTTGACGCATCCAGTACATGAGTAAACCCTTGGCTGCGGCAACGACAACAATGGCCAAACCAAACATCAGAGCCATGGAAACGGTGTATTCAATCAGAATTGCCGATTTAGTTGAACCAAGCAACCGTGCATGCGCCAATCCATCATTCAAACCGGCACGAACAAATACGGCCACATACACACCAACAACATTGCTAAGCACAATGCAGGCCACACCAAAAAGCATGGATCCGGCATATTGCCGAAAATACCTGTTCAATGCGCGCAGTTCCTTCATTTCTGCTGCGAAGTTAGAGTCAAGGTTTTGGGCAACAGAAAAACTTTTTAAAAATGTAAAACCTTTTTTTAACTGCTCGGTTTATTGTGTGGGGTAGATTAAGTTTTCATAGCCAGCAGGGTCGGACATCAAGTCCGGCCTTGCTGTTTTTATAGGGTTCCCTCATTGTTTTTGTTTGTTTTATGGCTTGTTTGTGCTTTCCTTTTTGCTGTTGTCAACCTTGACAAAATCAATCAACACAACTTTTAGACTCCAGTTTTGCAGAACAAATTTTTTGCAAAATGGAAAAAAACACCAAACCCACATCCGTTAGCCTGCTGATTATTGACGAAAGCGGCTCTATGTCCGGAATGAATTCTTTTGTTCTTGAAACCTTTACCGGCATTCGCAAAGAGATTGAGGCGGAAAAAACAGAATTTCCTGAGTTAAGGCAGTTCCTCAATGTATGGACATTTGAATCTGCCAGCATCCTTGAACGCCTTCCATTTACCGAAGTGAGTGCCGACACCATCGTTGCCATTGACTACAGACCGGGAGGAAGCACACCGCTGTTTGATGCGATGGGCAAAGCACTGAATCGATTAAAGGACAAACTGGCCTCTATGGGGTTGAACAAGGAGAACTGCCGGGTTGGTGTGGCTGTTATTACGGATGGTGAAGAGAATTCCAGCAGGCTTTACTCGGGTTCAGAAATACAGGTGTTGGTTGAACAACTGATGCAGGAAGGATGGGAATTCACTTACTACGGAACCGATCACGATGTGAAGAAAATGGCAGAAAGGCTCGCCATAAACAAGCACCGTGGTTTTTCAAAAAACGCCGCCGGATTCGACGAAGTAAGGCAAATGCAAATCAGCGAGGAAAAAGCGGCCAAATACAATTTTATAAAACGATTTAAATAATCACGGGTCCATTTTTTCTGGCATGTTTAATTAGGGTAGCCCGGCCTTGTGCCGGGCTTTTTTATTGATCTTGACCGCGATAATCAATTTTATAAACTCCACCTCTTGGTCCTTTGATAATGTAGTTCGTAAAAAACTCTTCAGGAGTTTGGGCCTTGAAGCGGGCTTTTATCCTCGACAAGGCTTGATTCATTCTGCTGTTGAAATCGGTCGGCTTCAACAAATCATCAATGGTTTGGTTGATTTGTTGCATATTCAAACTCGCGCTGACATTCTGGTACAGGTTTTTTAACTCATCCCTGTGGAGGTATAAATTTTTCAGTTCAATACCATCAGGGTTGTTCCAGTAGAGTTTGTAAATGGCGTAATCAAGCGGTTGTAACCTGATGGAAATTTCCAAGTGATGAAATGTTATTGATTTACCGTAATCGTATAACTCCGGAGCCCTTTGAACATTCGTCAAAGTAACCCATTTGTTCAACTCGGGATTCAAAGGCAATGTAGCGCCGGTATTGGATATCTGCTGCTGAATCAGGTAGCGCAGTATCTTATAAAATCCAAACTGGTTCTCAGTTTCTTTAATCAGCGTCAAAGTTTTAACAACATCTTCATCCTGAAAAAAAGCCTGATCCTCACCGACAGCCGATAAATCAAAATCCCCGTTGTTTTCAAGTCCCAGTTGTTTAAAAAATATGTGGTTTAGATATCTGTATCCTGCGGGCTTATTCGACTTGTTCTCTTCTCCCCTGGAAATACGCAAATTGGTGTGCGCATGATTCAACATCAATTTGGCTAAATAATCAGGATCCTGCACTTCATCCCCGGCATAATGCAGGGTTTTGCCATCTTCAAAAAGCAACAAATGCGCTTTGTTGTTGTG
>CANHCW010000095.1 GCA_947459165.1 Flavobacteriales bacterium | reverse complement strand
CATTTATGGAAGTGCGAGTTACACTGGTTTCGACTCATGCAGCATAAAAACAGATGGCAGTTACATTTTTATTTTCAATCATAAGGGCGATTTAATCAAACGGCAAATGATTTATGAAGGGCTTGAGTACATATTCAATAGTGCCAGAACAAATCATTTTCTCTATGCCACACTGGATCATATCGGCATGATGAACGATAAACTTGAAAAAGTCTGGGAACAACCTATCATTAAACGCGGTAACAGCAGTTCATGGTTTCGTTTTATGTCTGTTGAAATAAGCCAGAATCATGGATTTTATTATGGGGCGGCTGTAGAAGAGCTTGGCTTTTCGAAACAACGTTTACATCTGTTTTGCTTTGATAGTATTGGTAACATTAACGGAGGGAGTGAATACAGCGAATGGCAGCAATCGCTGATGCTGTTGCCCAACCCAGCGAAAGATAAAGTGCGGGTGATAATTCCTTATTACCTGGGCATGGTGGAGACTCGGATATACGATATGCAGGGCCGGCTGATGCTGCATAAAACCCACAACGAAAAAGAATATCTGGATTTGGCGAACTTTGCGCCGGGCAGCTACATAGTTAAATCAACGGACCTGAAACGAGGCAAAACAAGAACCATGAAACTGGTGGTGGAATGATATAGTGGCGCTTATGGTCAAGTTAGTATTTACAACTACTTGTGTAACTTAATTTCGGCATAAATTGCTCATCTTTGTACCCCTAAAATTCTTATGAAAAAACGCATATTATCCTTTTTGCTGGCCGCACTTAGCATGGCCAACTTGTTTGCCGACGAAGGAATGTGGCCCCTCACCATGGTGGCCAAACTCCAGGATCCAATGCAGGCAAAGGGACTCAAACTCACCGCTGAAGACATTTACAGCATCAACAATGCTTCACTCAAAGACGCTGTAGTGCGTCTGATGCAGAAAAGTGGCCGTATGTTTTGCACCGGCGAAATCATTAGCCGCGAAGGCCTGTTCTTAACCAATCACCATTGCGGTTATGGAGCCATTCAGGAACTCAGCACGCCTCAGGACAACATTCTCAGCAATGGTTTCTGGGCCAAAAACCGCAGCGAAGAAAGGCCTGCCAATTTCAATATCGGGCTGCTTCGCAAAGTTGAAGATGTAACCGATCAGGTTTTGAACGGCATCGCCATCAACCAAGACGAAGCCATCAGAGCCAAGGCGGTAAGCGATGCCACTGCCAAGCTTAAATCTACCCTTGTAGATGCTTTGGGTGCAGATAAAGGCAATTATGTGGTAGAAGTGGTCGCCTTTTGGGGCGGAAACCGCTTTTTGGCCATGTACTACGAAGTGTACCGCGATATTCGCCTTGTAGGCACTCCACCCGAGAATGTAGGTAAATTCGGAGGTGAAACCGACAACTGGCGCTGGCCCCGTCACACCTGCGATTTCAGCATGTTCCGCATTTATTCCGATACCGCCAACAAACCGGCCGATATGAATGCCAACAACAAGCCCTACAGCCCCAAAAAGTTCTTTCCAATTAGTCTTAAAGGCACTCAGCACGGCGATTTTGCCATGATCATGGGCTATCCCGGTCGCACTACCCGTTACACTTACAGCGAAGGAGTGCGTTATCTCGGAGGTAAAGAAAGACCCATGCGTGTGCAGGTTCGCCGCGACATTATGGATGTGTACGAAAAGTACATGAAACAGGATCCTACCATTCGCCTCATGTATAGCGATAAACTCGCCGGCCTTGGCAACTATTGGAACAAATTCAACGGTGAAGCCGGTGAACTCAGCAAGCCTGAAATGATTGAAAAACGCAAAAACCTGGAACGCGAATTTGAAAACTGGGTGAAAGCCAACAACAAACAGGATGTGTATGGAGAAGTAACATCGCTTTACGACGAAGTTTATGTATCGCTGAATAAATATGGACTGTACCCAGTGTACCTGCAGGATGGTATTGCCAATAGTCAGCCCATGATGTTCGCCATGCAGTTTTCTGCCCTTACACGCGATGCTAAAAACGGCAAATTGGGTGCGGAAGGAATCAACATGGCCAAAATGATGCAAAGCGGAATTGATGACATGTTCAAAGAGTTCCATGCACCCATTGAAAAAGAAGTGCTGGCTTCGGTAATTCGTCACCTTTACGAAGACCTGGATCATGCCAATTTGCCCATTTCTCTAACAGATCTGGTAACCAAATACAAGCGCGATTACAAAAAACTGGCTGAATACCTTTGGAAAGCTTCTATTTTTACTGACAAAGTCAAATTACAAAAGTTTCTTGCATCACCCAATCTTGGCAAACTGTTAAAAGATCCCATTTATGCCATAGTTACCGGTTATAACGGCAAACTCAACGGCGATCTCAAACCAATTTTCGATCAGATCTCTGCAAAGAAAGTGCGCGCCGACAGGTTGTTTCTGTCCGCACTCTCGGAAATGTATCCTGATAAAGCCATGGCCCCCGATGCCAACGGAACCATGCGCATGACCTACGGCACCGTAATGAATTACGATCCCAAAGATGGTGTGCACTACAAAGAGTTCACCACCGCCAAAGGCTACCTCGAGAAGTTCAAAGCCGGTGACTTTGAATTCGATGCACCCAAAAATCTTCTGGACCTCATTAGGAATAAAGATTACGGTCAGTACGCCGACAAAGACGGAGAACTCCATACTTGTTTCCTTACTGATAATGACATTACCGGTGGAAACAGCGGTAGCCCCGTTATCAATGGCAACGGTGAACTCATTGGAACAGCCTTCGACGGAAACTGGGAAGCCATCGCCAGTGACTTCGGTTTCATGCCTGCAGTTCAGCGCACCATCAGCGTGGATATTCGTTTCACATTGTTCATCATGGACAAATTGGGCGGTGCATCACACCTGCTCGATGAAATGACCATTGTGAAGTAATTTCAAATAAGTAAAATTAAAAGAGGCTGTCCAAAAGGGCAGCCTTTTTTATGGATTTTGTTGGTTTAATTGTGTTTGGCGCAATGTTGTGTTATTCGTTATCTCTGTCTCTATTCACCAATGAGGCTACTCCGTATATAGGGGTGAAGTGCAATGCATCTTCAACATGATGCGAAATCTTGGCCATTACAACCGCTTTTTTGATGTGGTTGTTCTCTTTCAGCAGCTGATGCAAACTGCGCAGCTTTCCCGATCGTCCTGATTTCACTTCTATAGGTATAATGGCACCGGTATTTTCAATTACAAAATCTACTTCCGCACTGCTGTTTTTTGATGCTCTGGCCCAGTAATGCAAAGGATAAAAACCGGCAGACAACAATTGCTGACCAACGAACTGCTCGGTCCATGCCCCGGTGAAATTACTATTCATGTCTTTGTTGTAAAACAGGTTTTCCCATGCTACATTGCTCAAACACAACAGCAATCCTATGTCGAGGAACAAAGCCTTGAATTGCTTGCCTGTGATGGAGAAAGGCAGTCCACTCACCGATACATTGCTGACCTTATAAATCAGTTTGGCCGTGCTTAGCACTTCAAATCCCTTTTTAATAGTTGGAACAGTGAACCGGTCGCTGAGCCGTGAATAAATAATTTGAGAACAAACATGGGTTGAAACGCTGCCCAGAATATCCATTAGGCAATCTTTGTTCACCAGGGGAGTGTAATTGGAAAAATCGAGTTGAAAGGTGTACAACAAATCCTGCTGTATTTTTCTGACATCCCTGTAATTTTTGTTTTGAGAAAACTCATAAACGCAGGCCGGCATGCCTCCAACCCAAAAGTAATTGAGCAATTCAGCGTATATCTTTTGTTCAATCGCAGGGGTTGTTCTTTTTTCCGGCTTGTTCAGATAGGGCAGTAACGCATCGTTTTGGTTAGCCCTCAGAAACTCCTCGAAATTCATTGGAAACATGTCCAGTAGTTCAATTCTACCCACTGGAAAGGAAATGTCCTTTAGCTGAAATTCAAGCAAGGAACCCGCCGCAATGACAGGAATATGGGGCAGGTCTTCAAAAAAGTACCGCAATGAAACAATGGCTTTCGGACATTCTTGTATTTCATCGAAGAACAACAGTGTGTTTTTACCAATGGAAACATTCAGCAAAATTTCCAGTTCTCCCACAATCCGCTTTACATTTAAATCTTGCTCAAATACCGTTGAAAGTTGTGGTGTCCTTTCAAAGTTGATCTCAACAAATTTTCCGCGAAATTTGGTTTTGCCAAGCTGCCTCACTGTCCAGCTTTTGCCAATTTGCCTTGCACCATTTATGATAAGGGGCTTGCGCCGTTTTTTGACAGCCCACTTTTCCATTTGTTGCATTGCATTTCTGAACATAAAATTTAAAATAACAAGGCAAAAATAACATTAATAATTTAAAATAACAAGGCAAAAAGAGCTTAACTGCTTTCAAATAACAAGGCAAAATAATTTACCTGCCCCAGTTTTCACGGTCCAGGCTGCGGTAATGAATGGCCTCAGCCAAATGCTCAATCTGTATGTCGCTTGAACCGGCCATATCTGCAATGGTGCGGCTTACCTTCAAAATGCGGTCGTAGGCCCTGGCACTCAGGTTCAGTTTCTGCATCGCCGATTTCAGCAATACCTGCCCCGCCTGATTGATGTCGCAAATCTCATGAACCTTGTTGCTGGGAAGTTGCGCATTGCAATACACTCCCTGCCATTGTTCGTATCGTTGTTGCTGCACTTCTCTGGCTTTCTGAACCCTTTCCCTGATGCTGTCACTGCTTTCCTTGCTTCTGCTGCGCATGGTCAGCTCATCAAACCCCACCGGTGTAACTTCTATGTGAATGTCAATTCTGTCGAGCAGAGGTCCTGAAATGCGGCTTAAATAGCGTTCCACCACGCCGGGTGCGCAAACACATTCTTTGTCAGGATGATTGTAGTACCCACAAGGACACGGATTCATGCTCGCCACCAGCATAAAACTGGCAGGGTATTCCACCGTCCATCTGGCACGGGATATGGTCACTCGTCTTTCTTCAAGTGGTTGTCGCATCACCTCCAGTACTGTTCGCTTGAATTCAGGCAGTTCATCCAAAAACAGCACGCCATTGTGCGCCAAACTGATTTCTCCCGGTTGCGGATGATTGCCCCCTCCAACTAATGCCACATCGCTAATGGTGTGGTGCGGAGATCGGAAAGGGCGCTGTGCCACCAATCCTGCACTGCTGCCAAGTTTTCCTGCCACCGAATGTATTTTGGTAGTCTCCAGGGCTTCGTGCAGGTTCATGGGTGGCATGATGGTAGGCAACCGCTTCGCCAGCATGGTTTTTCCTGCGCCGGGAGGACCAACCAAAATGATATTGTGCCCGCCGGCAGCTGCAATTTCCATGGCCCGTTTGATATTTTCCTGGCCCTGTACATCGCTAAAATCCACAT
Organism: Flavobacteriales bacterium; assembly: GCA_947459165.1. Lineage (GTDB taxonomy): Bacteria > Bacteroidota > Bacteroidia > NS11-12g > UBA955 > RGEC01. The sequence goes on along the minus strand of CANHCW010000095.1, from coordinate 2,895 downwards.
CGTAAAATCTTTGGGCTTCTTCAAATTCCTCTCTGGGATTGGCTGTAACCCTATCCAGTTTTGTCTTCCCCGCTAAAAAACCGGCTACATCGGCCAGATTTTTCACCCCATATACTTCCAGATCCTTCACAATGGCGGCTTCACGGGCATTTTGTTCGGGTAAAATCACACCGCGAAACTTGTCTTTCATGGCCTGAATGGCAATGGGCAAAGCACCGCGAATGGGCAGTACAGTTCCATCAAGACTGAGTTCACCCATGAACAGGAATGAGTCGAGCAGGTCTGTGGGAATCTGATATGTTGCCGCTAACATTCCAATGGCAATGGGAAGATCGTAGGCGCTTCCTTCTTTGCGCAGGTCAGCGGGAGCCAGGTTCACCACCGTTTTTTGTCTGGGCGATTCGTAGCCGCTGTTTTTAATAGCCGCATCGGTTCTGAACAGACTTTCGCGAACCGCATTGTCGGGCAAACCAATAATAAAACTCTTAAAATCTCCGGAAGGGGTGATGTTTACCTCCACCGTTATAGGTGTGGCATTCACGCCGTGAACGGCGCTTGCATACAATTTAACCAGCATGTTCAGGCCCTTTCCTTAGTAAACCTTGCCTGAACGGCGAACCTTCAAACCAATGTCGCTGACTGATTTCAACTTTTCATCGCGCATGTTTTGCGAAAACTCCAGCGTGTAATTGCCGGGTTTGAGTTTCACACCCCTGATAAAGTTGCGTTCGTAACTCAGCAGGTTGCTTTGACCTTTTCCCAGCCATTTTCCGGTGTTGTCGGAGAGCACAATCTCAAATTGCTCCTTTTTCTGCATTCCGGGACCGGTTAAGGTGTAAATCAACCAGATGTTACTGTAGCGGTAACTTCCACTGATACGCAATCCGCAATCTACATCGTAATAGTAATTGCTGTCGGGAATGCTGAATGTGAATTTTCGGGCTTCGTTCCAGTGCCACCCGGACTCATTCACCTGAACAAACTGATCTGTGATGACGGCTCCTGAATTTTTACAACCAAAAGGCAACAGAAGCATAAAACCAATAATCATAAACATAAATTTTTTCATAACTCTACTTTTAACAATTCAATACGCGAATAAAATCATATTCTTCCTGAAAAAGAAATTTTGGTTCCGTATTAACCACAAAAACCTTGGTTTTCATTGTTTCAGGTAACCCATTCATTCGCATGAAATCCTTTCGCGTGGTGACTATGGCTTCAATATGACTTTCTTCAAGGGCCTTTTGCCAGTCATCAATTTCTGTTTGGGTGAACGCATGGTGGTCAGGGTAGGAAAAGTGTTTGGCAACTTTCAACTGGGATTGCAATTCCTCAATAAAACCGGCATTGTTCGCCAACGCTGAAACGGCAATGCATATGCTGTTTTCAGGTAGCACCGTACCCGCTTCATTCCGTGGTTCTGACATGGCGTAATGGGCAAAGAAAACCGGACAACCATATTTTTTGAGCCTGCTTCGAATAACTCCGGCTTCCTCGTGGTTCATATTCGGTGGGCACTTGGTAACCACGATGGCATCTGCATTTTTGGCTTCACAGCGAAACTCTCTCAGGTTACCTGCAGGCATGGGGAAGTCGGTAAAAAAGGGGCGGTTGAAGTCGCAGAGCAGAACATATTTGTTGGCGCGCAACGGCAGGTGCTGAAAGGCATCATCGAGAATGATGGTTTGCAGGTTGCTGTAGCGTTGCAGCAATGCTTTGATTCCGTCTAGTCGGTTTTCGCATACTGCCACAGGGGTTTCGGGCAATGCGTGCCTCATTTCCAGGGGTTCATCGCCGCAGTGTGAAGCGGACATTTCATTGTTTACTTCAATAAACCCTGTTGTTTTTCTCCCGTAACCCCTGGAAAGCAGGGCTTTGTTACCCCTCAGCCGTGAAGCCAGAAAAATGGCCATGGGAGTTTTGCCTGTTCCGCCTACGGTGAGGTTGCCTATGGCAATGCTAAAGATTGGTGCAGTTTGACTTTTGCCGGCCCACTCAAATATCCGTCTTCTGAGCAGGGCGCCCAGTCCGTAAAGCAATGCCAAAGGCAGCAATATGCGGCGAAGCAGGTTCAAGGGGTGAATGCAAAAGTAAGGGGAATTATTACAATGATATTAAACTGACATTCTGTCGCCCACCCTTGCCCAACTTGACATTTTCTAACTCTAATATACGGAAAAAACGGCAGATTTCCAAATTGGCACAAGGTTGGATACTTCGGGAACAGTAACAACCCTTAAAAACTATACAATATGTCAGTAAGCATTAAACCTTTGGCCGACAGGGTTCTGGTAGAACCTCTCGCAGCCGAACAGAAGACTGCAGGCGGTATCATCATTCCCGATACCGCTAAAGAAAAGCCCCAGAAGGGCACCGTTGTAGCCGCCGGTGAAGGCAAAAAGGATGAGCCCATGACCGTAAAGGTGGGTGATACCGTCCTATACGGAAAATATGCCGGTACCGAAATCAGCGTAGACGGTAAAGATTATCTCATCATGCGCGAAAGCGACATTTTCGCAATCATCTGATTTATTAAAACAAAGTAAAAATGGCAAAGAAAATTGAATTCAATGTAACCGCCCGCGAAGGTTTGAAGCGCGGCGTTGATGCCTTGGCCAATGCAGTGAAAGTAACACTGGGTCCAAAAGGCAGAAATGTAGTAATCGACAAAAAATTTGGTGCCCCTCAGGTAACCAAAGATGGTGTAACCGTAGCCAAAGAAATTGAACTGAAGGATCCCGTTGAAAATATGGGCGCCCAGATGCTTAAAGAAGTGGCAAGTAAAACCGCTGACATTGCAGGTGACGGAACCACCACTGCCACAGTTCTGGCTCAGGCCATCGTAACAACAGGTTTGAAAAATGTAGCTGCCGGTGCCAATCCCATGGACCT
>CANHCW010000094.1 GCA_947459165.1 Flavobacteriales bacterium | reverse complement strand
GACCAGAGCCCGTCCATATCGCCATAGTAACCATCTGCAGGCCAGGCTCCGCCGTGGTCTGGGTGTCCGTCGGGTGCAGGTATGCTGCCTGATTGAACCAAAAAATCTCCGCTGTAGGGAACGGGAACCCGGCCAATTATCAGCAAGCTTCTGATGTTGCCTTTTCTTTTGTCGTACTCAGCAATGATGCGGTCTCGCACGCTTTCTGGTTTCTCTTTTCTGCCGGCATACATCACAAATGGTTGCCAGCCTTCTCGGTACAACTGATTTTTTAGCCGAGTAATTTCATTGGCCAGAGCTATGCGATAAGAGCTGTCAACCAGCAGGCAAATTCCGCCCATTGCAGCTTGTTCTCCGAATTTGTTCCCGGCGTATAGGTAACCCAATGCTGATGAGCTGGTTCCACTGACTTTCGCCACCAGGTATTCATAAGCTTGTCCTGTTTTTACGGTGTTATCGGTGAATGTATTCAAAGAACCGGAGACCTTGGAAAGCAAGTTGCTCCATCCCAGGTCTCCCAGATTTCTGCGGTAAACATCCCAGCTACCTGTCCAGCTTTCCTGCGGCCATTTCAAAGAAATACTGCCATTGGCGTTGGCTGTGGCATTCAGCCGCACAACCTGTGTTTTTCCTGTTTGTGCGAAAGCAATAATGTGAAAAAATGCCGAAAGAAAAAAGCAGAGTAGGGTTTTGCTCATAGTTGTAATGTGTTGAATTGAACACGAATTAAAACATTTGTGAACATATATGAAACCAATTTTGCAGTTAGCCGTTGTAAATTGATCATTATTTTCATCTGAGTGACTGAACGCCGCGATTACATTTATCTCAATTGGTTCAAAAGTCGAAGCTGGGAAGTGTTTCCTTTTCAGAAAGACTGTGCCGATAAATTTTTTGCCGGTTACAATGGATTGTTGAACGCACCCACCGGCAGTGGTAAAACTTTTGCCCTGGCAATTCCTGCCATCGTAGAGTATATACTGAAAAAACCAGCGAAAGGACCCGTATTGCTTTGGGTAACACCGCTGAAGGCATTGAGTAAAGACATACATGCTGCCATTCAGCAAGCAGCCTCTGAACTCAATGCAGGATGGAATGTGGCTTTGAGAAATGGCGATACTTCGGTGGCCGAAAGGTCGCGGCAGAAAAAAGAACAGCCCCATTGCATTATTACCACGCCCGAAAGCTTGCATCTGATGCTTGCAGCAAAGGGGTATGCCCAATTTTTCGCCAACCTGAAAACAGTGGTTGTAGATGAATGGCATGAACTGATGGGTAGCAAACGCGGTGTTCAGGTAGAATTGGCGCTGAGTCGGTTGCGCGCAGTTTGTCCTGGATTGAGAACCTGGGGCATCAGCGCTACCATTGGAAATCTTGAAGAAGCCCGCGATGTGTTGATTCCATTTTCAGAAAAGGTTTGCACTGTAAAAATCGAAACTGAAAAAAAGCCTTTGGTTACCACATTAATTCCCGACAAGCCTGAATCGCTTCCTTGGGCCGGGCATTTGGGTATTAAAATGCTGGAAAAAACCTTGCCTGTAATTGAAGAAAGCAAAACGACCCTTGTATTTACCAATACCCGCAGCCAAAGTGAAATCTGGTATCAGCGATTGCTAGATGCCAAACCCGACCTGGCCGGCCGCATTGCCATTCACCACGGCAGTTTGAATCGAGAGGTAAGGGAATGGGTGGAAGAAAACTTGCACTCAGGACTTTTAAAAGCGGTGGTTTGCACCAGCAGTCTTGATTTGGGTGTCGATTTCAGGCCCGTTGATTCGGTTATTCAAATTGGAAGCCCCAAAGGGGTGGCGAGATTTGTGCAAAGAGCCGGTCGCAGTGGCCACCGCCCGGGTGAAACAAGTAAAATTTGGTTTGTTCCCACACACAGTCTCGAATTGCTTGAAGCCGCCGCTTTGAAAACCGCTATTGAAGAAAAAACCATCGAGTCCAGAATTCCCGTGATGCGGGCGTTTGATGTGCTCATTCAGTACCTTATGACTTTGGCTGTTTCCGATGGGTTTTGTCCGAAACAGACTTTTCTTGAAGTAAGAGAAACCCATTCTTTTAGCAGCATTTCTGAAGATGAATGGTCCTGGTTGATTCATTTTTTATCTCATGGTGGCGATAGTTTGCAGCAGTATGGCGATTTTCATAAAATCGTTTTCGAAGAGGGCCGTTATGTGGTGAAAAGCCGAAGACTTGCCATGCAGCACCGGCTGAGTATTGGAACCATAGCCGGCGATACCAATATTCGAATCAAATTGGTTGGTGGTCCGGAACTGGGAACCATTGAGGAATATTTTGTTTCAAGACTCAAGCCGGGCGATGCCTTTGTGTTTGCGGGGCGCGTGCTTGAATTGATATCGTTACAAGGAAACAGGGCGCTGGTAAAAAAAGCAACAAAAAAAACAGGGTCAGTGCCCAGCTGGCAGGGTGGCAGAATGAGCCTGAGCAGCGAATTGAGTGAGGGTTTGAGATTGAAAATTGCCGAACAGGCCTTGTCCGAAACCCCAGAGTTAAATGCGTTGAACGACCTTTTCGGATTGCAAAAAGAACGCAGCGCTATTCCTCAACCCGATGAACTGCTGATTGAATACCACATTACAGAAGAAGGCTACCACTTGTTTGTTTTTCCGTTCGAAGGCCGCATGGTGAATGAGGGAATGGCCATGCTCATTGCCTACCGTATTAGTAAAATAAAGCCGGGAACTTTCAGCATAGCCATGAACGATTATGGGTTTGAATTATTAAGTCCGGAACCCATACCACTTGAAGAAGCCTTGGAAGAAGACCTGTTCACCACACAAAATTTAATAGCCGATTTGTTTTCGTGTTCAAATTATACTGAAATGACAGGTAGGCGGTTTTCCGAAATTGCGCGAATAAGTGGATTGGTTTTTAAGGGCACTGCCGAAAAACCGGTAAAAACAAAACACCTTCAGGCCAATGCAAGGTTGTTTTATCAGGTTTTTTCCGAGTATGAACCCCAAAACTTATTGCTCAGGCAGGCACAGGAAGAAACATTGTATTATCAGTTTGAAGAACACAGATTAAGGGCGGCTTTGCAAAAAGCCTCTGCTTTAAGGTTGTTGATTCGGCATCCCAAGAGTTATACCCCATTTAGTTTTCCCATAATGGTCGATAGGTTAAGGGAGGAAATGAGTACCGAAAGTGTTGAAAAGAGAATTGAAAGAATGATTGCTGCGCAGGTCAATACTTATTGATTTTATCAATAACTACCGCTTCCAAACAATAATTCATCGTGTTTTGTTTCTTGTATCTAAATGAAAAATAGTGCAATTGCCATATTAACCCTGTTTATTTTTGGTTCACTCAGTGCCCAAATTGACACCTTGCCTCCAACGCAGGACACCGCCGCTGAGGAAGATTTTTCCATGTACGAAAACCTGCAATTGGCCGACCAAACTCAGGATGCGTGGGCATCAACCAAAATTTTTGATCTTTCTCCCCAAAAACTCATTTCGGTGGGTTACGATTGGCAGGCACCCTATACAATTAGTTCCGGATTGGTTAATCCGTTAACCTTGCCACCAAATAAATACAAAACCGACTACGAAACCCGCGGAAATCATGGTTTAAGGTTGGTATTCAACATTCCGGTTATTAGCAAAAATCGCCTCACCTGGACTGTGGCCGGAAATTACTGGCAGAACAGCTATATGAAGATAGATGAAGTCGGTCAAGGGATTGGTCTTCTATACGAAAATGCTTTCAGAAATTCTCTGTACCGCGGTTTAAGAACCACAGGATTGGCCAGCACACTGTTTGTTCCTTTAAACGCAACGCGCTTTATACTTGCTCAGGTGCAGGCAGATGTAAACGGTGACTATGCATTGAACGACTTTAATAAGCATTTAGGCGCCACCAAGGTTTCTGGAGCTTTTATTTATGGAAAAAGGCCGCACGACCGCCTTCAATGGGGACTCGGGGTTTCTCGCACCTATCGTGTAGGCGAGCTGAATTACATTCCTGTTTTATTCTATAATTATACCTTCCGCAACCGCAAAGGCGGCATCGAAATGTTGTTCCCGGCCAGGGCTGCCATTCGCCGCACCTTCAACTCAAGAAATATTTTATTGTTTGGTTACGAACTGGAGGGGCAGAGCTACAGTTTAAAGCAACGAGATATACAGGTGCACTTTCCGGAAACTGGAGAGAACAATGTGGAACTGCGCAGGGGGGAGGCACGAATTCGTTTTACCTACGAAAAGTCCATTTCTGGATTTATTTGGCTCAGTGTGCAGGCGGGCTACAGAATTAACACAGCCTTTAATGTGGATAACACCAAGGTTTTCAGGGGCTTCACCGGCAATCAACCTTATTTCCTGCAAAACAGTATAGGCAATGCTCCCTATGCCCAAATCAGTATTAATTTGGTTTCACCATAAAAAAACAACAATGAAAAATATATTTAAAATGGCAGTTGTGGCACTGATGCTGGCCGCCTGCGGACAAAAAGAAAAAAATGTATTGGAGATTAATGCGACCTTTACAAAAGAGGGTCCATTTATGGCTGAAAGCCCCGAAACCTTTCAGTTTGAGCTGAAAACGGAAATCGAAGATTTCCTCAAGGCCAAAGGGCTCAAGGCGGATCAGGTAAGTGCAGTAAAAATTATTTCAGCAGAACTTACCACCACAGATTCTGCCAAGTTTTCATCTTTTGGTGCGGCAACCCTGAGCATGATGGCCGGTGGTGATAGCAAAGCCAAAGAAATTGGGGTAAGAAATCCGATTAAAGATGCCGGTGCCTCTGTGAAAATGGATGTGGCGCAGGATGCAGACATGAAAGAGCATTTTAAGACCAAGGATAAATTTTTGACTTTGGATCTTACACCTCTTGCCGACAGAGAAAAAGGTTTTGAGTGTAAAGCTAAATTGACATTTGAAGTAGAAACCAAAAAATAAATCCGATGAAAAATTTAAGATTGTTGGGTACTCTAATTGCAGTTGTAACCCTGTTTGCTTTCGCAAACAAACCGATGAACGGGGACCGTTTGAATGGAGTATGGCAAACCGGGAACGGCAAAGCCAAAGTAAAAATCGAGAAAATTGGAACCAAGTACTACGGTAAAATAGTGTGGCTGAAAGAACCCATCGACCCTGCTACAGGCAAGGCAAAGGTGGACAAAAACAATCCCGACGCCAAATTGCGCACCGTGCCGCTGAAGGGATACCGTGTGCTGAAAGATTTTACTTATAAAAACAACGACGAATGGGGCGATGGCACCATTTACGATCCTGAGAATGGCAGTACTTACAAGTGTGTTATTAAAATGAAGGATGCCAACACACTCGACATTCGCGGTTACATTGGTGTTCAGGCCCTTGGCAGGACAGATACCTGGAAGCGGATGAAGACGAACTAAAAAATATTTACATTTGTAAGTTGTCTTTATTCGGGTAGTTTTAGTGGCTCAAATACACACTCTTCATTTTATATAATTCACGGAAGGTTGGATCCAGCAAATCTTTAATGAACAGGATGCTCTCGCCGGTGCTCTTCATTTCCGGTCCAAGCTCGCGGCTTACACCCGGGAATTTGTTGAATGAAAATACCGGCTGTTTAATGGCATAGCCCGGGGGTCTTGGGGGAACAGTGAAATCTTTGATTTTGTTTACTCCCAGCATCACCTTAGTGGCCATGTTCACATAAGGAACATCGTATGCTTTGCAAATAAACGGCACGGTTCGGCTTGCCCTGGGATTCGCTTCAATCACATACACCTTTTCGTCTTTAATGGCGAACTGTATGTTGAGTAAACCACGAATATTCATTTTAAGCGCCAATCGCTTGGTGTATTCCTCCATTTGCTGTTTCACATTGTCGCTTAAGCTGAAAGGAGGCAATACTGCACTGCTGTCACCGCTGTGAATACCGGCAGGTTCAATGTGTTCCATCATTCCAATGATATGCACTTCTTCGCCATCGCAAATGCTGTCGCTTTCTGCTTCTTCGGCCCGGTCAAGAAAATGATCAATCAACACCCTGTTGCCCGGCAAATCGCCCATGAGTTTTACTACCGCCTTTTCCAGGTCTTCATCGTTAATCACAATCACCATTCCTTGTCCACCCAAAACATAACTTGGCCTAACAAGTACAGGGTATCCAACCTGATTGGCAATTTTAATGGCTTCTTCTGCATTCAGAGCCACACCGTATTTTGGGTAGGGAATATCAAGTTCTGCCAGCAAATCGCTGAAACTTCCGCGGTCTTCAGACAAATCCATGTCCGGGTATGAAGTTCCAATGATTTTTATTCCCTTCTCATGCAGTTTTTCGGCCAGCTTTAAAGCGGTTTGTCCGCCAAGCTGCACAATTACGCCTTCTGGTTTTTCGTAATCTATAATCTCCCACAAATGCTCCCAGTAAACGGGTTCGAAGTAGAGTTTGTCGGCCATGTCGAAATCGGTACTAACCGTTTCAGGGTTGCAGTTTACCATAATGGCTTCATAACCAGCCTCGCGTGCGGCAAGAATGCCGTGTACACAGCTGTAGTCGAATTCAATTCCCTGTCCAATCCTGTTCGGTCCGCTGCCCAGCACAATTACTTTTTTGCGGTCGGTGAAAGCACTTTCGTTTTCGCCATCAAAAGTGGAGTAGAAATAGTTGGTGGGACTAGGAAATTCTGCACTGCAGGTATCAACCATTTTGTACACCCGCCTAATGCCCAAAGATTTGCGTTTTTCAAATACATCTTCAGCTGTGCAGTTGCCCATTAACCAGGCAATTTGTTCATCGCTAAAACCCTTTTCCTTTGAGGTTCGCAGCAGTTCTTCGGGCAGGTTATTGATCTGATACCGCTTAATTTCAATGCTTGTTTTAACCAGTTCTGCCACTTGTTCTAAGAACCAGCGGTCAATTTTGGTCATTTTTTGCACCGTGCTGATGGGTAAACCCAAACTCAGGGCGTCATAAACCTGAAAAACACGATTCCAGCTGGCTCGTTCCAAACCATCGGCCAACACCTCCAGGTTTCTTTCCGGCGCGCGGTCTGCACCCAGTCCGTGGCGGCCAATTTCCAAACTCTGACAAGCCTTTTGCAAGGCTTCCTGAAAGCTTCTGCCTATGGCCATCACCTCGCCCACACTTTTCATTTGGAAACCCAGTCTGCGGTCCGCACCGTGAAACTTATCAAAGTTCCAACGGGGAATTTTAACTATAACATAGTCAATGGCCGGCTCAAAAAATGCACTGGTGGTTTTTGTTACCGGGTTTGTGAGTTCGTCCAAGTAATACCCAATAGCCAATTTGGCCGCTATTTTGGCAATGGGGTAACCGGTGGCTTTGCTGGCCAACGCTGAACTGCGGCTTACCCTTGGATTGATTTCAATGGCGATGATTTCTTCGTCAGCAGGGTTTACGGAGAATTGCACATTGCAACCTCCAGCAAAAACGCCCATGCTGCGCATCATTTTGAAAGCCATGTCACGCATTCTCTGAAAACACACATCACTCAAAGTCATGGCGGGGGCTACGGTGATACTGTCGCCGGTGTGAATGCCCATGGGGTCGAAATTTTCAATGGTGCAGATTACGGCAATATCATCCTTGCCATCGCGCAGCAGTTCCAGTTCGTATTCCTTCCATCCCATCACAGCTTGTTCTACCAAAACCTCATGAACCGGACTGGCTTCCAAACCTCTTTGCAAGGCGGCATCAAATTCTTCTTTTTTGAAAACAATGCTGCCACCGGTTCCACCCAGCGTATAACTTGGACGAATTACAAGCGGAAAGCCTATGCGCTGGGCAATTTCCTTGCCCTCCAGAAAGCTATTGGCAATTTGACTTTCAGCCACGCCCACGCCCAGTTCAATCATCAAATCCTTGAACTTGTCGCGATCTTCCATTTTGTCAATGGCTTCAATGTTTACGCCGATGATTCTGCAATTGTATTTCTCCCAGATTCCCAGTTCATCACATTCTTTGGCAAGGTTCAATGCCGTTTGACCGCCCATGGTTGGCAAAACACAGTCAATGTTTTGCTCCTGAAGTATTTTTTCAATGCTGGCAGGGGTCAGTGGCCACAGATAAACATGGTCGGCGTTCATCTTGTCGGTCATAATGGTTGCCGGGTTGCTGTTAATCAGCGAAACGAAAATGCCTTCTTCCCTCAGACTGCGGGCGGCTTGTGAGCCGGAATAATCAAATTCACAGGCCTGACCAATGATAATGGGCCCGGAACCGATGATGAGAACATGTTTTATTGATGGGTCTTTGGGCATAGTCCAAAATTGCACAAAATTAG
>CANHCW010000093.1 GCA_947459165.1 Flavobacteriales bacterium | reverse complement strand
TTGAAATGAAATCCGCTAAGAAAAATTTAACTGGCAACAAGTTTTTTGCAAGTATGAAATCTCAATGGCAGATGTTCTAATGCCTTCTATCTTTGCAGCAAAATGCAATTGAACAGCATCGGTCCCCTGATTGAAAAAATCAGGGCTCGTGAATACAAAAAAGCGGTTATCACCACCCACCACAAACCCGACGGCGATGCCATGGGCAGCAGTTTGGGATTGTATGCATTCCTTAAGTACCATATTGAGGCCGTGCATGTAATTACCCCTACCGATTATGCTGAATTTCTTCACTGGATGCCCGGTCACAACGATGTTATCAACTGGGAGGAAAAAGAAGCTGAGGCGCGAAAACTGACCGAAGAGGCCGATGTAATTTTTTGCCTCGATTTTAACCGGCTTTCTCGAATTAACGAATATGGCGAAGTGGTGAGAAACTGCAACGCTGAAAAAGTGCTGATTGACCACCATCTGGAACCCGAACATTTTGAGGATTATGCCCTGTGGAACCCAAGCAGCAGTAGCACTGCCGAGTTGATCTTTCATTTTATCAAGCACCATTTCGGGCTGGAAAATATTTCCAAAGATTGTGCTACCTGCTTATACACCGGGGTGATGACTGATACCGGAAACTTTCAGTACAACAACACCAACAGCACCACCCACATGGTAGCCGCCGACTTACTCGATCAGGGAGCAGACCATGTTCGCATACACGAAAAAATTTACGATGTATTCAGCTCAGACCGCAGTAAACTTTTCGGCTACTGCCTGCTACACAAACTTGAATACATGCCTGAATTGCGCACGGCACTCATGTACCTAAGCAAAGAAGAACTGGAACGATTCAATGTGCAAACCGGCGACACGGAAGGGCTTGTGAACCTGGGCCTTGGACTGAAAGGATGTGTTTTAAGCGTTTTAATTATAGACCGCACCAAAATGGTGAAAATGAGTTTTCGCAGCAAAGGAAACTTCGCCGTAAATGAATATGCAGCCAAGTATTTCAATGGCGGAGGCCACCGAAACGCATCGGGCGGACAAAGCGACGAACCGCTTGAAATGGTGGTTGCCCGATTTAAAAATACAATAATTCAATACCAAAAAGAGTTGAATGCAATATGAATTTTCTGCGTAAAAACTGGCTTCCTGTTCTGCTTGTAGTGCTCATTAGCGTCAGCCTGGCCTACTTTTTCAGAAAACCACTTTACATTTTTTTCGGAGGATGGGAAAAAACCCAACGAGGCGACTACTGCCGTTTAGTTAAAGGGAAAAAGTATGCCAAGGCGCCCGGACCGGGGCATGTGCTCATTTACAAATACTTGCTGTTAAGTCCAAATGGTGACACCATTGTAAACAAGGCCCACGACAATGTTGAACAGCAAATGCCGTACCCCGAAACAACCAAAAACCAACTGGAAGACGCGCTGACCTTTGGTTCCCCCGGCTCGGTTGTGGAATTGCTTGTGCCCACAGATACATTGAAGGTGAGAAATCCGGGCAATATGAAGATTGTAAACCTTCCCCCCGCAGAAATGGCCAAATTTCAGGTTCACATTTTACAAGTGCTGAACAAGGAGCAATTTGCTGAATATCAGATGAAAAAGAGCATGGAACGGATTCAGCAGGAAAACAAGAAAATTGATGAATTTGCAGCAAGGGTAAAGAAACCCTGGGTGCTTGATGCTGAAAACTGGGTAAAATTTTTCATCGAAAACCAAACGCCCGGCGACTCTCTGAAAACAGGTGAAAAGATTTCATTCCACGCCGAGGTTTCAACACTGCAAGGCGAAACTGTTGTGCTTTCAGCACCTACAGGAAAACCCATTTTAATTACACTTGGACAAAGTACAGGACTGGCGGCTTATGATTTGGTTATTCCCAAAATGCTGCCGGGCGAGAATGGATTTTTTTTGGTTACCAGCGATTACGGATATGGAGCTGAGGGCTATTACAGGGTTCCTCCCTATTCCCCGCTTCTTATTAAAATAACCGATTTAAAAAGAGTAAAAGACTAATTATGCCACAAAATATCATCATAACCGGAGGGGCCGGATTTATAGGCAGCCATGTGGTTCGCTTGTTTGTGAACAAATACCCGAATTACAACATTGTAAATCTTGATTCATTAACCTACGCTGGAAACCTCGAAAACCTAAAGGACATTGCCGAAAAGAGCAATTATTTCTTTGAAAAAGCCGACATACGGGATGCGGACCTTTTGCAGTCACTTTTCGAAAAATACAAGCCGGCAGGCGTAATTCATCTGGCCGCAGAAAGCCATGTTGACCGCAGCATCAGCAATCCTATAGAATTTGTAACCACCAATGTAGTGGGAACCGTGAATTTGCTTAATGCATTCAGAGCACACAGCGATATGCAAAACGGCAGATTTTACCATGTTAGCACCGATGAAGTTTACGGCACCCTGGGCGATGAAGGCAAATTCACCGAAACCACACCTTACAGCCCCAACAGCCCATACAGCGCCAGCAAAGCCGCCAGCGACCATTTTGTAAGAGCATATCACGAAACCTACAAAATGTCTGTTGTGATTAGCAATTGCAGCAACAATTACGGCAGTCATCACTTTCCGGAAAAACTCATTCCGCTGATGATCAACAACATCAAAAACAACAAATCACTGCCGGTTTACGGCAAAGGTGAAAACATACGCGACTGGCTGTTTGTGGAAGATCATGCCCTGGCCATCGATATCATTTTTCACAACGGGCGAAACGGTGAAACCTACAACATTGGCGGGAACAACGAATGGAAAAACATTGATTTGGTAAAGAAACTCTGTGAAATTATGGACCGAAAACTGGGACGGGCAGCGGGCGAAAGCGAGAAACTCATTACCTATGTAACCGACCGCGCCGGCCATGATTTCCGCTACGCCATCGATGCTTCTAAACTGATGAACGAACTCGGATGGGCGCCTACCGTGGCTTTCGATGAAGGCTTCGAAAAAACCATAGACTGGTACCTGGCAAATGAAGAGTGGCTGACCAATGTTACCAGCGGTGCTTACAAGCATTACTACGCTGATATGTACGGTGCTGGATAAAGTCAACAGCACCAAGCCGATGTACTGACTTTCTCTTTAACCCAATCGTTATTCAGCCAAACTGCATTACCTTTACCTTGTAAAATTATGGCTGACAAAAAGCTGTTTCTGCTCGATGGAATGGCCCTGGTATACCGGGCTTTCTTTGCATTTAACCAAAACCCGCGCATCACCAGCACAGGTTTGAATACCAGCGCTATGTTCGGTTTTACCAACACCTTGCTGGATGTGCTGAACAAACAAAAACCCACCCACCTTGCGGTGGTTTTCGATACCGATAAGCCCACCGACCGTCACATTGAATACGAAAAGTACAAGGCGCACCGCGAAGAAATGCCTGAAGACCTTCGGCTAAGTTTGCCTTATATCCGGCGAATCATTGAAGGATTTAACATTCCGGTTATAACCCACGATGGCTATGAAGCCGACGACATTATAGGAACCTATGCCCTGCAGGCTGCCGAACTGGGTTTTAATGTGTTTATGATGACACCCGACAAGGATTTTGGACAACTGGTGCGAGAACATGTGTTCATTTACAAGCCTGGCCGAATGGGCAACCCCGATGAAGTGCTGGGTGTACCTGAAATTCTTAAAAAATGGGAAGTTCAGCGCGTCGATCAGGTTATTGACATTCTCGGTTTGTGGGGCGATTCGGTTGACAACATTCCCGGTGTTCCCGGCGTGGGTGAAAAAACAGCCAAAAAGCTTATTCAGGAGTTTGACAACATTGAGAACATTCTTGCCAATACCGATCAGCTGAAAGGAGCCATGAAGGAAAAGTTCGAAAACAACCGCGAACAAGCGCTGCTCAGCAAACGACTGGCCACCATCAACATCGCAGTTCCGGTAGAATTGCACCCTGAAGAACTCATTCTTAAAACACCCGATGAGGAAGCCCTGAAAACGGTTTTTGCCGAACTTGAATTCCGCACCATGATGAAGCGAATTTTTGGCGAAACCCCGGGTGCGGCGCCTGCTGAAAAACCTGCTGCCAAAAGTTTGCAAGGCAGTTTGTTTGATTTTGATGAACCTGCGGCACCCGTAGAAATTCAAACATACAAAACCATTGAAAATACGCCCCACCACTACATTTTGTGCGATACCGCCGAGAAAATAAAACAGACTGTAGAAAACATCATGCAAGCGCACGAATTCTGTTTCGACACTGAAACCACCGGACTCAGTGCCATGGATGCCGACATTGTAGGTCTGGCACTGAGCTGCAAAGCGCACGAAGCTTATTACATTCCCTTTCCACGCGAATTCGACAAGGCCAAAGACTTTTTTAAGCAGTTTATACCCCTGTTTGAAAGCAACAAAATCAAAGTAGCCCAAAACCTCAAATACGACCTCACCGTTCTCAATCGTTACGGCGTTGAATTGGCAGAACCCTGTTTTGATACCATGCTCGCGCACTACCTCATTGAACCCGACATGCGCCACAACATGGATTTGCTGGCCGAAAGCTACCTGCACTACAAACCCGTGAGCATAGAAAGCCTAATCGGTAAAAAAGGCAGCAGTCAGCTGAGCATGGCCACCGTGGATGTAGAGAAAGTAAAGGAATATGCAGCCGAGGATGCCGATATCACGCTTCAATTAAAGCACAAACTGGCCCCCGAAGTAGGTAACCGCAATGTGGAACGCATTTTTAAAGAAGTGGAAATGCCCCTCATTCGGGTACTCTCGGAAATGGAATGTGAAGGCGTAAGAGTTGATACTGCATTTTTACAGGATTACAGCCGCGAACTCACCAAACAAAGTCTGGATCTTCAAACCCTCATTCACGAAATGGCGGGTGAACAATTCAACATTGCTTCTCCACAGCAGGTTGGCCGCATTTTGTTCGACAAACTAAAGCTGGCCGACAAGCCCAAAACCACCAAAACCGGGCAATATCAAACAGATGAAGAAACCTTAATCGGCCTGTCGGCTGAACACGAAATTGTTCAGCGCATTCTCGATTTTCGTCAGCTGCAAAAGCTCAAGGGAACTTATGTGGATGCCTTGCCACAGCTGGTGAATCAGCGTACCGGAAGGGTGCACACCAGTTTCAATCAGGCGGTGGCGGCAACCGGACGACTCAGCAGCCAAAACCCCAACCTGCAGAACATTCCCATTAGAACAGAACTGGGAAAAGAAGTAAGACGGGCTTTTGTCCCCCGCGATGAAAACCACACACTGCTCAGCGCCGATTATTCGCAAATTGAACTTCGGGTAATTGCACATGTAAGCAAAGACGAAGGTATGATGGAAGCATTCAGACAAGGAATCGACATTCACACAGCCACTGCCGCAAGGGTTTGGGGTGTGCCTTTGGAAGATGTTGATAAGGATATGCGCCGAAAAGCCAAAACTGTCAATTTCGGCATTATTTACGGCATTTCTGCTTTCGGTCTTAGCCAAAGAGTGGGCATTTCGCGCAAAGAAGCCAAAGAAATCATCGATAACTACTTTATCAAATTTCCAGGAATCAAAGATTACATGGATTCAACCATTGACTTTGCCCGCAAACATGGCTTTGTTGAAACCATTATGGGACGAAGGCGCTACATTCGGGACATCAACAGCCGCAATGCAACCGTGAGGGGATTTGCGGAACGAAACGCCATCAATGCGCCTATACAGGGCAGCGCCGCCGACATGATTAAACTGGCCATGATCAACATTCACGGCTGGTTAAAAACACATCACCCCGATACCAGAATGATTTTGCAGGTGCACGATGAATTGTTATTTGATGTACCCAAAAACCAGGTTGAAAAGGTTGTTCCCCATATTCAGCACCAGATGCAAACGGCAATGCAGCTTGATGTGCCCGTGGTGGTGGAATACGGTACAGGCGACAACTGGCTGCAGGCGCATTAAAACCTGATTAAAAGCTTAGGCTTTACGGATACCCAATTTTTACGGAGCCGTGCTCTTCACCCAGCGGAAAATAGCGTTCCCCTTATCGGTAAACACACGCACCAAGTAGGTGCCGGCGGGCAAATCCTGCATGTTAACCATGCCATTACTCACCTTCTCTTGTTTCAGCAACTTCCCGCTAATATCCAGCACATCGCAGTGCGAAGCGAAGAACCGCGTTTGAATGCGGAAACCGGCGTTGCCGGGATTGGGAAACAAACGGACATCTGACCGTGTGAGAGCTTGCATGTTATTAAATACCACGCGGAAAGAAGTGCGAAGCGTATCATTTTGGGGATACAAATCCGTGCCGCTTTTGAGCCAAAATGCCACTTGAAAGCTTCCGGTTATGACAAACGGAAACACCTTGCCGCTGCTGAGCATTAGGTTAGCGGGTTTTTTAAGCCCCCCAAATGCGGCCGAGTCGTTGAACAAGGACTGCATTGAAACGCTGTCGGTGATTCGGTAATAGCCCATTCCATTTCGGGCAGAAGTATCGCGGCCTGTTTGGGCAATATTTACCTGAATGTTCTTGTTGCCTGTTGTATTGAACATCCATTGTCCGGGTGCGGGAAAAACGAATGAAACCGGCCTGATATCGTTGTTGCGGTAAGCACTGAACACTACCTGCTGCGTATCGTTGAACGCATTGGGATCGGCAGGGCTGTTGCACAAAATCATAAGTCTGTACTGCCCCGAATCGGGAAGAACGCAAGAACTGAACGAAATGGCTTTGTCTTCTTTTGCATTTAAAAAGGTATCGTTGCGCTGCAGAGTACAAATGGTTTTGCCGTTACGATCAAAAATGAAGGCGGTTGTTTTAAGCGGACCCAATGGCAAACGGCCGTTGGAAGCGATGATTGCTTTAACCTGCATGCTGCTTTCTTTGGCAGCAACTTCCTCTCCTGCAGCCGGATTGTCAATTTGTACCACCCTGCCATCGCGTGAAATAGCCGCAATAAAAGTTTCCCAAATGCTGTCGTTTTTGCGGTTAACATCTTTGCTGTAATTGGTGTAAAGCAGTATGCGATGCTCGCCTGCATTCTGCGGATTAAGGGTTTTCAGCATATCAATCGGCAACACCTGCGAAGTATCCAGATTGGTTGATTTCACATCGCGGTAAATGCGGGCATTTCCGAACCACACTTCGCACACGAAAGATACCATGTCAGAATTTTTTACATAACCCACATTGCCAATTTTCACTTTGGGTGCAAAGGGCCCTGTTCCAATATTAAGCGTGTCGGCAGGTTTTGGATAATCGATACTCAGCGCTGTGTAGTCGAAAGGCACTCCCACATTGAAAAAGCGTACAAAACTATCGTTAAAAGCCACCCTGTCGCCGGGATAAGAAGCCCTGAAAACTGCCCTGTAGAGGCCTTTTCGCAAAGGCACAAACGATTTTGGCATGGTAACCAGAAAACCGTATTTCGAGGCCATGTTGAATTTAACAGAATCAACAAAAACCTGACTGCTGTAAGCAGTTGTGATGCGCACCTGCAGGCGGGCATCTGTCATGTTCAGCAGGCCGTCGTTGTAAACCCGGGCGCGCAAAGCAATACTTTTTCCGGGTGTATAATTCACTGCATCGGAGGGTGAAGCCACAGAATCCACCAGAATATCGTATGGTTTGATGACAAAAATAGAAATTAGCTGGGTGTCGTTGCTTCTCTGCTTGTCGCCCGCCATTTCTGTGGTAAAAATGAACTGCAAACGGCCTGTATCAACGCACTTGTAGGTTGGCCAGGTAAGAATGCGGCTTTGAAACTTGGGTAAACTCAACGAACGCACCTGATTGTACAAAATGGTTTTGCCTTTTAAAATCTGGCAACGGGCGGTGAAAGTGACCGAGTTATCGTAACCCGGATTTTGAATGGTGGCTGTCGGCATCACCGTATCCTTAAGATATTCAAGCACTGCATTCTGGTAAGGATCGAAAACCGAAGAAACCATCACATCCTTCTTCAAACCCACGAAGAATTTCCGGCGGGCTGTATCGTTGTCGTTAATTAAATCGCCTTTGTGGTACACCCGCACCCGCAATTCGTGTTCGCCAAAATCTTTGGGGAAGAATTTTTTAGGAAAAGTGTAGGTGCGGCGCAGGCCAGCACTCATCGTATCGCGAATTTGCTCACTGTACAAATTCCGACCAAACTGCAAAATATCGCACACCACCGTAAAGCTATCCTTAATGTCTTTGGCGCCCATGTTGGAAATAGTAGCTTTGGGTGCCATTGTATCCATGGTATAGCGGTCTATGCTGTCTTTGGGAAAATCAGCGCTGACGGCCACCATATCGGTGTCGCCCTGCAAACGGGGTTCAATAATAAATTTAAAGGGCGCATTGGGCGAAAAATCAACCCAGTTGGTATCACCCTGCGGGGTAGAATAAAAGAAAGTAGCAGGTCTCACCGGGTTTTCCTCCTGATAACCAAAGGCCACATTCGAAGTTCCAATTTG
>CANHCW010000092.1 GCA_947459165.1 Flavobacteriales bacterium | reverse complement strand
TATATATTTGAACTATGCGCAGTTTTTTTCTCATTGCTTTTTGTCTTTGCTTTCAATTCTGCCTGAAGGCGCAACCTTATGCCCTACCCGATGCCATCAGGCCCAAGTATTTTTTCAAGCCCGGAGATTCTGTGGTACTCGCTGAAAAACCCTCAATGCGTTTGATAAAACTGCTAAAACAATTTGTTTATCTGCCGGGCGATTCTTTTCGCACCGAACAAGCCGACGGATATGATACAATTATTGGTTTATACGGTTCTGAATACAAATTGGTGCACAATGGTTTTTTTTACTCTAAAACTGAGGTGAGCAATACCGAGTACAAAAAGTTTCTTTATTCAACAAAAAGCTCACGGCAACCTGACACTGCTTGCTGGTTAGGGAGTCAATATTACTCGGAACCCATGGCGTCATACTATTACCAGCATCCGGTTTATAGTAACTACCCGGTTTGTGGCGTATCATTTGAACAAGCAACAACTTATTGCCGCTGGCTGCAGGACAGTCTTAACGGTTTACTCGGTAAAATGGGCCTCTCACAGCGGTTTAGGGTTGATTTGCCCAGTGCCGATGAATGGTTGTGCATTTATTATGATGCCATGAGAAAACAAGACAAGAAATCGAAATCCGCACCTTCTAAACCCAGTTACTTGAAGTATGCATTACCGGGCGCGAATCCAGGGGTGGTTTGCGGGGTTCTATACACTTCGCGCTTCGCTGAACTTCAGCCAACGCTTCAGCATCTGGCTTTTACCACAACGCCTGTGGATGGTATTAAGCTAATTGGAGGGGTTTATCACATCATGGGAAATATGGCTGAATGGACCAGAACTTCCGCTGAAGGACATTTGTTTAATAACAAAGAATACATTTATACGGTAACGGGAAGGCTGGCTCCGAATGTTTACGAAAGGCAGGATTCAGCCGTTTTGAAAAAATACCTGCGCGGTGATGCATTGAAAAATATGATGGTGGTGAAAGGAGGTTCTTGGCTTGATGAACATTACTACCTTCAGCCGGGAGCACAATACTTGATGGAAAAGAGTAAAAGCAGTTGCAAAGTGGGATTTCGCCCAATAATTCGCATTGTAAAACCCTAAATCACCTCAATTTCGTTGCGAATCAGGTCCTCAAAGGTTTCCCTGCGTCGGATGAGTTTAGCTTCACCGTTGATAACCATTGCTTCCGCCGGACGGAATCGCGCGTTGTAGTTGTTGCTCATAGTAAAGCCATAAGCACCCGCATTGTAAATGGCCAGAATATCGCCTTCCCGCACTTCGGCAATTTTGCGGTCGTATCCCAAAGTATCGGTTTCGCAGATGTAACCGACCACGGAATACAAGCGCGGCAATCCATCGGGGTTGCTCACATTTTCAATGCGGTGATAAGCATCGTAAAACATGGGGCGAATGAGGTGATTTTGGCCGCTATCAACCCCAATAAAAACAGTGCTGGTGGTCTGTTTTATGACATTGGCTTTCACCAGTAAATACCCGGCTTCACTGACTATGTATTTACCCGGCTCGAACCACAGTTCCAATTCACGGCCATATTTTGAACAAAACTCTTTGAAAGCTTGGGCAATGCGAAAACCGGTATCTTCTATATCGGTTACAATGTCTCCATCTTTATAGGGGACTTTAAACCCGCTGCCAAAATCCATAAACTCCAAATCGGGAAAATCGGCGGCAGCTTCGAACAACAAATCGGCACCGCGCAAAAACACATCTGCATCCAGTATATCGCTTCCGGTATGCATGTGAAGGCCGTTGATTTTCATTTTGTGGCTTTGAACCACTCTGACAACATGTCGCAGCTGATAAATGCTGATACCAAACTTCGAGTCGATATGCCCAACAGAAATGTGGCTGTGACCGCCGGCCATGATGTGCGGATTGAGACGAATACAGCATTTAACAGAGCCACCATAATAGTGGCCGAATTGTTCCAAAATACTGATGTTATCGATGTTGATGTGCACGCCCAGTTCCACCGCGGCTTTTATTTCTTCGAAATCAACGCAATTGGGCGTGTACATGATTTGATTGGGCGCAAAACCGGCTCTCAGGCCTAATTGAACCTCTTGAATGCTTACAGCATCTAGGCCTGCCCCTTCCTGTTTTAAAATCCTTAGAATGTTAACATTGTTTAGCGCTTTCAGGGCATAATGCAAACTTACCTTCACACCGGGAAAAGCGTTGTATAAGCGATGATACTGCTTAACAATTCGATCTGCATCATACACATATACGGGTGTTCCAAACTGCTCGGCAATGGCGGCGGCCTGCATTCCTCCAATATTCAAGGTTGTCATTTTGTTTTTTTTGTTAAAAATAAGGGCGGGTATTTAACCCGCCCTCGTATTTTCATTTTAGGTAGCGGGTTAATCCAGCGTACCGGTTTTCTTCTTGTTTTTACCGCCAAATTCAACCACCACAGGTGTAGCGATGAAGATTGACGAGTAAGTACCTACTATGATACCCAACACCAATGCCAGTGAGAATCCTTTCAATGCATCACCTCCGAAAAGGAAGAGAATGATACACACAAAGAATACCGTGGCCGATGTAATGATTGTTCTGCTCAATGTTTGGTTAATGGCCATGTTAATCATTTTGTGATCGTCGCGTTCTGTGCGTGTATTGCCCGAAAGGAATTCACGGATACGGTCAAATACAATTACAGTATCATTCATGGAGTAACCAATCACCGTCAGCATCGCGGCAATCAAATGCTGATCGAATTCAACTGGGAAGGGAACCCAACCGTCCATAATGCTGTAACAAGCCAGAATGAACACCACATCGTGTACAAGTGCTATGGTTGCGCCCAAACCGTAGGCCGCACTGCGGAAACGAAGCAAAATGTAAGCAAACATGAGGAAAATGGCCACAATCAACAACACGGTTGATTTGTTTCGGGTACTTGTAGCCACCGATGGTGAAACCTTAGAAGTTCCCTTAATCGATTCCTTGGTCACTCCGTATTTGCTCAAAGCTGTTACCACTTCTGCAGTTGTTTTGTCTCGGGCTTCCTGAGAATTTTCATTCAAGCGGTGCGTTGTGATGATGCGGAACTGATTTTCGCTACCATAGGTTTTTGCCTCGTTAATGCTTCCGGGGAAAGCCTTGTTCATGGCTTCTTTGATTTCTCCTACACCCAGCTGTTTTGATTTGTCGAATTGAATTACAAAGGCATTACCACCTTTGAAATCGATACCGGTGGTCAATCCGCCTTTGTAAATAAAGGAAGCGATACCGGCAAGGATGATAGGAAGAGAGAGCAGATATGCTTTCCTTCTGTATTTTACGAAATCGAAGTTGGCATTTTGAAGCACATTGGCGCTATAAGGGAACGAAAACTGAATGTCCTTTTTCTTGGCAACCCTATTTTCGAGCAACCAGCGAGTTACCAGCAGTGAAGTGTAAAGAGAAGTGAATACACCGATAACAAATATTACAGCAAAACCGTAAGCAGGACCGGAACCGGCCATGAGCAGGGCAATACCTGCCAATAATGTGGTAAGATTCGAGTCAATGATAGCAGACAGGGCATATTTAAAACCATTTTTTACAGCCTGTGCCAGACTTAGACCATGACGCAGTTCTTCTTTAATGCGTTCATATATAAGCACATTCGCATCCACCGCCATACCTATGGTCAATACGATACCGGCCATACCTGGCAAGGTAAGTGAAGCACCCAAGCTGGCCAGAATACCGAAGATGAGGAACATGTTGGCGAATACTGCAATGATTGAATAGATGCCTGCACGGTTGTAATAGAGAACCATGAATATAAGCACTGAGAAAAATCCAAACAGCAGTGAATTTAAACCGCTATTGATCGCTTCCTGACCCAAAGATGGTCCGACAGTTTCACTGGCTACTATTCGGGCCGGAGCAGGCAATTTACCGGCTTTCAGCACATTGGCTAAGTCATCGGCTTCTTTGATATCAAAATTACCTGAAATCTGGCTTTGACCGCCACTGATTTTCTGGTTAACCACTGGTGCTGAGTAAACCCTGTCATCGAGCACAATGGCAATGTAATTATTTACATTGGCTCCGGTAATTTGCGCCCAGCGAGATGCCGCCTGGTTGGTCATTTCCATGCTCACCTCAATTTGACCTGTTTGGCTGGTTTGAGAACGGGCATCTGAAATGATGTTGTCTTCTTCACTGGCCAATGCGGCTTTACCGTCGCGATCCTTCTTCAGGAAGTACACGAAATAGTCATCGCTGCCTGAGATGGCTTTGCCTTGTGCATTCACATCAACCGGCTTCGCACTGAACGCCACCTTCACTGAAGGTTCAAGAACAGATTTATACTGTTCACCGCTGAGCATTTTCAATAGATTCTCGCGGTCGCCGCTTTTCACTGTGCAGATTGAGGCACCTTCACCTGTTCCAAAACGCTTCAGAATTTTTGCAAGAGGGCTGTTATTTAGGTTATCTTTGGCTACCTCGGATTTGCCTGAATCTGACTTCTTGGCCTTTGATGAATCTTCTTTTAATTTGTTATTGGTGGCAACAGCAGTTGTTGCTTTGGCTGAATCATTTTTAAGATTGGCGCTGTCTGTTGTTTTCACAATATCCGCTGGAGACAACTTGCTTGCTTTGTACAATGCCTCCAGATAACGGGAAGCATCAGCAGCAATTCTGCTGTTTCCATACACCTCGTAAAACTCCAGTTTAGCACTTTTTTCAACCAAATCTTCCATACGACGGGGATTGTCTACGCCGGGAAGTTCAACGCTGATTCTGCCCCCATCAATTTTCTGAATGGTAGGCTGAGTTACATTGGCCTGGTTAATACGCTTTTCAACCACATTGTACACGCGGTCAATTGCCACGGCGGTCTCAGTGCTAAGAGCCTTGCTTACTGCATCCTCCGAGCTTTCAACAGTGATACCGGTGCTGCTGTTACTCTTGGCAAACAGGTTTGCAATTTTTCTGGTTGGAGCTACTTTTTTAAATGCAGCCATGAAGTTGGCTACATAATCACCACCTTTGGTTTTTTCATCCTGATTGGCCTGCGCAATGGCTTTCTGCAAATCTGCATCGGCAGGATCATTAGCCATTCCTCGAATGATAGCGCCTTTGTCAACTTCCAGAATTACATTCATACCACCTCTGAGGTCCAGACCCAGATTGACTTCGCGCTGTTTGCACTCGAAGTAATTGTAGCTGGCGATGCCCAGATTGTAGATGATCTCTCTGTTTCCAACGCTGTCGATGTAACGGCGATAAGCCTGATCGAAATTTTTACCTTTTTTCTGCTCTTTGGCAGCAAATTGCCTTGCCTTGTTTTCAAATCCCTGAGCTTTCCAGGTAAATGAAAGTTGAAAAAGACACGCAAGTGCCAGCAATAGCGAGAAAATAATGACTAACCTGTTATTCTTCATTGTAAAGAAATTCCTTTTTTGTGGGGCGCGAAAATAATGAAAAAATGCCGCCTTTCAAGGTAAAAATCAAGTTATTCCGCATTCGGAATGCTTGCGGCAATATTTTGGGTGTTCTGTTCGCACATGCAACGAAAGTGATTGCGGGGACAAACATCAAAACCAATCTTACTGCAAGGCCTGCATTTCAGTCCATGAACCTCAGCAGAGAAGGCAGCTTGAATACCCAAATTTTCAGGATATAACGGACCCATACCAAATTCGGGAACCGTGTTGCCCCAAATACAAGTCATGGGCTTGCGCAATGCAGCAGCAATGTGCATCAGGCCAGTGTCGTGGGTAACCACAAACTGTGATTTTTTCAATACTTCAGCACTTTCAAACAAACTGAGTTTGCCGCACATATTCAGCACTCTATCCGAAAACTCAGCTTGAACCGATTCAGCCGTTTTTGCATCCATCGCATCACCCAAAAGCACCCAATGCCCGGCAGTTTGGTTAATTAGCTCCTTTATTTTTTCAACCGGCATTCTTTTTGTCGACCAAGTGCCGCCTACCGCATAAGCTGTGAATTTTTGGGGCAATATCTGTTTCAACTCTGTTTCAGGATAAAAAAAATCCAACCCGGCATGATCGTACTGAACACCCAAATGAGATACGGCCCGCATGTAACGGTGCACAATGTATTCAACGGGTTTGCGGGTCCAACCTCTCACCCACAGCCATTTTTGCAAGTTGGCTTTGTGAAACCTATATGTTTTTTTTACTCCCAGCGCCGCGCACAACCTTCGGCTGCGCAAGTTGTTGTGCAAATCGATGACCGCATCAAAATTTTCATTTTTTAAGGTTGTGGCAAAATCAGTCCAGTTTTCGCCCAGCCCATGAATTTGGTGTAAATAAGGGTTGTTTTCCAGCAAAAGTGCCATTTTGTTTTTAGTGGCAAAATGCAGCTCAGCACCAGGAATTTGCTGCGACAGGCAGCGAATGACAGGCGAGCAAAGTACAATGTCGCCAATGGAGCTGAAACGAACAATCAGGATTTTCATCCGGGCACAAATCTATGCATTCCTGAGGGATCTGCGGGCAGAAAGCCAGGCAGTAAACTCCTTCAAAGACAGGGCGTTTAAGGTCATTTCTTTGGTCAGGCCGCCTTTTCTGGCCACCAAACTGCCGTAATACATATCGTAGTAACCTTCTTTTTCGTGCGCGTCGGGGTTGATGGCAATCATCACTCCTTTTTCCAACGCGTATTCTATCCATCGCCAATCAAGGTCAAGGCGATAGGGATTGGCATTCAGTTCCATGCAAACTCCGTTGGCAGCACAAGCATCAATCAGGTAGCGATGGTTAACTGGATAACCCTCCCGCACCAACAATAAACGACCGGTGGGGTGCCCCAAAATGGTGGTGTATTTGTTTTCTATGGCCCGTATGAGGCGCTGCATGGCTCTGTCTTCATTCATTTTGAGGTTTGAATGCACACTGGCCACAATAAAATCGAACTGCGACAGCGCCTCATCCGGATAGTCCAGAGAGCCATCGGACAAAATATCGCTTTCTATTCCTTTAAATATGCGAAAGTCCGCCCATTGCGCATTCAACGCATCAATCTCAGCAAATTGCGATAAAACCTGCTCCCAATGAAGTCCGCCTGCATAGGATGCACTTTTGCTGTGGTCGCAGACTCCCAAATACTGCAAACCCATGCTAACGGCGTGTTCGGCCATTTCTTTCAAGCTGTGCAGGCCATCGCTATACAAGGTGTGGTTGTGCAAAACGCCTTTCAAATCGCTGTATTCAATGAGGTTGTCCGGTTGTTCTTTTCGCGATTCTCCCCTGCCCTCTCTCAATTCGGGAATGATGTAAGGAATGCCCGCTGATTTATAAACATCTTCTTCGGTTGCCGCATTCGCTGAGAGATTAGCAAAACCAATTTCCTGCAAATGATCGGCATTGCCGGTGGTTTCCATCCATCGGTGGATAAAATGGGCTGATTCGGCAAAATGTAATTGAAACAAAAAGCCGGCTGAATCCCTGAACCGTGAATCGCCATCGGCTTGCAATCCGCTTTCATTGCAAAAATCGTTCACTTCAGCCGGCGCAGCAGTGGTAATGATGTCGATGGACTCCAGGGTTTCGCAATAACGGCGAATATCTCCGGTGAGTTCGGTTTGGCAGTTGGGAAATCGGTTGCGCAAAGCCCCAAGCATTTTTTGCGCAGGTTCTTCAGCACGGGCATAATGAAAACGGCCGCTGGCGTTGAGCATGAATTGAATGGCATGCATCACCTCGCCTTGGGTTTTTAGTCCAAACCCCGGTAATTCCACCAAACGGTTTTCGCGGCAGGCGTTGAACAAGTCAGCCACCGTATCAACGCCCATTTGATGCCAGATAACACTTACTTTTTTGGGCCCAAGACCTTTGATTTTGAGCATTTCCAGAATGCCCGGCGGGGTTTTGGCTATGAGGGCATCCAAATCGGGGAAAGTACCGGAAGATGCCAAAGTTTTGATGGCGGATATAACGCCTTTTCCCACACCGGGAAGGGCTGTCAAGGCATCATCAGACATTTGCGAGAGGGGTTCTTTTACCTTTTTCAGGTTGAATGCCGCAGCTGAAAATGCACGGGTTTTGAAGGCGTTTTCATTGTGCAGTTCAGCGAGTTTGGCGTAAAGTCCCAGGTATGAGCAGATGTCGTAATTGTCCATGATAGAATGTGCGTACGAAATAATGCTGAATAAATGAAAAAATTGTCTGTTGCCGGGAATAATTGCGATTGAGGGATTTGTTCAACCCCGTTGAGGTTGTTGGGCGGTGATGAATATAGCCGTGGGGTTCCCCATAGCCGTGGGTGTAACCCACGGCTATGGGGGTTCGACCCCTTTCGGGGTCGGGAATGGGGTGTTAGAATTAGAAATAAATTGTTGGTTAGGTTGGATGAACCATAGTGCTTATCCGGTTGCACAGGTGAAACTATTGGAGGGCAGAATCGTTATTGAAAAAATCTGGCAACAGATAAAAAACTGTGTCAATAAAGTAAAGACCG
>CANHCW010000091.1 GCA_947459165.1 Flavobacteriales bacterium | reverse complement strand
GTGTTGGACATTATCAGAAACCTGGTGCATTACCGGTACATAAAGCCCACCGATGCAGACGGGAAAGTGGTGAACATGTTTTCGCCCGATAAACTGAGGGCGGTGCGTTTTGTATTGAGTGCCAAAGGCATAAGTGCATTAAATCCCAAACCCTGACACTGCCGACAAGCTATTGAGGCAGAATAAACCGGTGACAGGGAAATAAGTGCGAAGCGCTACAAAAAATCGAGCACGCAATTGGCTCCATAAACCTTGTGGTATTGCAATGAAATGCCCACCCGGCTGTACTCATTACTAAGACAAATTTCGCGGTGCCCCAGACTTTCAACACCATTATCGATGAGCAGTTGCAACACAACTCCAAGTCCGCTGTCTTCGCCGTAAGAACAGCATTCACCCCAAAAATTTTGCTCGCATGGTTTGCCTGTTTTGGGATCTTTAATACGCTTGTGACCCCTGCCACCGGTTAAACCTAATGAACGGGCATGGCATTCGGCCGATTGATATCCGCTGAAGTCGGGCAAAAGAGCATCTACCGGCGCCATGCTACGCATGGTGGCTACCAGCGAATTTTCGAAACGATTGCTTTTATTCCATTCCGGTACCACAAATTTTTCGCAAAACTCTTTTGGCCGAGTGCGGGCATAGTTGAGATAGTGATAAACATCTTTTTCAACCCTTGTGGCAAAGGTGCATTTTTCAATTAGAAGCGAATCGGATTTAAATTTTGTCAGTTGCAGGGCTGCTGTTTTGTGGGCGTTTAATTTTTGCAGCGCACCTCTAAGATGCTTCAGGGAATCAGAGAATACAATCTGTGAATCTTTATAATTTTTAATACTGCTTTTTTTAGCGGTGTTTAACCCCCGAATATCTGCAAGTTCCTGCTCAATTAGTGCAAGCTTTTGCCTACTCATACATGATGAGAAGAACAACAGTATGGTTAGAAAATACAATTTATTTACCATTCTTTCCCTCCCCCAATAATGCGTTGTATCTGTGAATGCTGTCTTTTAGTTTTTGCAGTTTTCTTTGCTCGGAAAAAATCTTTTTATCGAGTCCGGTGGTCTTTTGTTTCTCGGATAGAATTTCGTTTTTAAGCTGATTTGCTTTTGTATAATTGGCAATACCACAGCCGCATAAAACCGATGTAAGAATGAATAGGATGTATAAAATTTTCAACTGCTTCATTTTGTTGAGAACGCATAAAAATGACAAAAAATATGTATTGCAGAATTTTTTCTTCAAAATACAGAACCGCATGATCTGAAAAAATGCCCGTATGGCTTGTTGAATTAATATTTTAACTTTGTACAATGAACCTTGCTGAACAAATTAACGAAGGAATAAAAGAGGCCATGAAGGCCCGAAACGAAGTGAGACTGCGCGCATTGAGAAACATTAAAAGTACCTTTTTGCTGCTCGATACGGCTGGAGGAAGCGTTACAGACGAGGACCGCGTGAAAGCCTTGCAAAAAATGGCCAAACAGCGCAAGGACAGCATAGAAATTTTTGAAAAAGAAGGTCGGAATGATTTGGCCACCAAGGAAAAAGAAGAGCTGGAAATTATTGAAACCTTTTTGCCGGCCCAGTTAAGCGAGGCCGATATTGAAGCGAACATTCGCAACATTATTGCCGAAACGAGTGCCGCGGGCATGAAAGATTTGGGTAAAGTAATGCCGGCTGCCATGAAAAGTATGGCCGGGCAAGCCGACGGTAAAATCATCAGCGAGCTGGTGAAAAAACTGCTTGCCTGATTGCATTGTTTCGCCCCTGCTTGTATCCAACAGGCATAATTAAAATTCAATGTGCCAAACTCCACATTTTCTGCTATTATTGCACTCTGCAATGAAACGGTGTCCGTTCCATGGACAATATTTTCAGGAAACTGAGATAAAAGACGGTGAAGAAGAAAAACAATAAAGTTGTTGAACACAATTCGGCGAAACCGGTTGCCGCCACCTTGAGGAAGTTGTTTTCAAAAAACAAAGTGGGTCGCCTCATCAACAGCTATGTTTTTAAAGAACCCGGCAGAAAAGGAGAATGCACCCCCGATAAATGTGAAACAATAGACGGAAAAAAAGGGGCGGCTTGCTGCAAACTTGGGTATACCTGTCCTGCCCTTTGCGAATCTTCATGCAGAGTTTATGATTTTCGCCCCAGAAATTGCCGGGTATTTCCTGCGAACAGTGAAGATGTGAAGCTGGTTAAGAATTGCGGTTACTGGTGGGAATAACGGTCTGCGACCGAGATCAATCCCTATCCTGCATAAACCTGAAAGTACGGGGTTGTTCGCCGGTATAAATCTGGCGCGGACGGGCAATAGGCTGCTTTTCTCTGCGCATTTCCTGCCACTGACTAATCCAGCCCGGCAAACGACCCAAAGCAAACAGCACGGTAAAGAAATCGGTTGGAAAGCCCATGGCTCTGTAAATTATACCGCTGTAAAAATCCACATTCGGGTACAGCTTGCGTTCTACAAAGTAAGGATCGGTCAATGCTGCTTCTTCCAGTTTCTTGGCAATTTCAAGCACCGGATCGTGCACGCCCAGTTTGTTCAGTACATCATCGCAGGTTTTTTTGATGATTTTGGCCCGTGGATCAAAGTTTTTATAAACCCTGTGACCAAATCCCATCAAGCGGAAATTGTCGTTTTTGTCTTTCGCTTTGTTTACCCATTTTTGAACATCTCCGCCATCCTGACGAATGAGTTCAAGCATTTCCAGCACTTCCTGATTTGCACCGCCGTGCAACGGACCCCATAGCGCATTGATGCCGGCGCCGATGCTTGAATACAAATTGGCCTGACTGCTGCCCACCATTCTCACGGTGCTGGCACTGCAATTCTGCTCGTGATCGGCGTGTAAAATGAGCAACTTGTTCATGGCATCCACAATCACCGGATCGGGTTGGTAGTGATCCATGGTTACCTGACCAAAGGTCATGTTCAGGTAGTTGGTAACATAATCAAGGTTGTTTTTTGGATAGATGATGGGATGCCCGCTGCGCTTTTTGTAAATCATGGCACAAATGGTAGGCATTTTGGCCAATAAGCGCAAAACGGTGCGGTTTACTGCATCTTCAGACCTATTGGGATTGAGGCTTTTTGGATAAAACAGACTCAGCGCACTGATCATGCTGCTCAACTGCCCCATGGGATGGGATCCGGTGGGAAACGCCTTGAACATTCCCTCTAAGCCTTCGTTTACAAGCGTGTGTTCGCGAATGGAATCATCAAAATCGGTAAACTGCTGTTTGTTGGGCAACTCACCGTGAAGCAGCAAATAGGCCACCTCCAAAAAACTTGACTTTTCGGCCAAATCTTCAATGGAATATCCCCGATGACGCAGGATGCCCAACTCCCCATCGAGAAAAGTGATTGCGCTGGTGGTTGCCCCGGTGTTTTTGTAACCGATATCCAGGGTGATGTGCCCTGTAAGATCTCTTAATTTTGAAATATCAATGGCTTTTTCACCTTCAGAACCGGTAATTACGGGCAATGTGTACTCTTTTCCGTCGAGAATGATAATGGCAGTTTCGGACATGATTGTTAAACGAAATATTATAACTGCAAAACTACCTCTTTGGTTTGCCTTTTGCAAAAATTATACCCGGTTTAAGATGTTATTTTTTTGCAATCTTTTGAAAGCTAAAAACCGATCCGTCGGCTTTAATTTGCGGCATTAGATTTATCAGTAATGACAGGCCCGGCCGAAATACGCAACAAAATAGAAAAATACTGCGCCTACCAGGAAAGAAGTCACCTGGAGGTGAAACGAAAACTGTTGCTGTTGGGCGTGAAATCAATGGATGCCGACATACTTATGGCCGACCTCATTCGCAACAACTTCCTGAATGAGGAACGCTTTGCCAAATCCTTTGCGGCCGGCAAGTTCAGGCAGAAGAAATGGGGACTTCGAAAAATTCAAACCGCCCTAAAATCCAAAGGCGTTCCCGATTACCTCATTGCCAAAGCCCTGCAAACCATTGATAAAAATCATTATCGGCAATCGCTGCAAGATCTGCTGGAGAAAAAAGCGAAAACCCTGAAAGAAACCGACCCATTAAAAAGGAGAATGAAACTTCAGAACTTTCTGTTTACCAAAGGCTATGAACCCGACTTGGTGATTGATGCGGTTAAATCCTTTTCGGGCAATGATTAATTTACCCAAAACTTAATTTACACCGCCTTCAGCGTAAACACTCCAATCTCTGGAAAAATACCCAAACGCCCCGGGTAACCCAGATAACCAAACCCTCTGTTTACATACAAATGCTGTTCGTTTTCGGTGTACAAATCAATCCATTCCTTGTACACAAATTTCACCGGACTCCAGCGATAAAACTTTGAATCTACGCCAAACTGAAAACCGTGTGTATGGCCGCTGAAAGTGGCTTTTACCGAGCTGTGCTTATTCAAAACCTGCTCTCTCCAGTGGCTGGGATCGTGGCTTAAAAGCAACTTGGGCAAGTTCTCGTCTAACCCTTTTAACGCCTTTTTCAAATCACCGTATTTCGGAAATCGGGCTTTGTTGCTCCAATTCTCCACTCCCACAATCGCCAGTTTTTCTCCGTCTTTTTCAATCACCCGGTTTTCGTTCATCAAAATATCCCAGCCCATTTCTTTGTGGTAGCCAATGAGTTTTTCCAAATTGGCTTGCTGTTTGGGCGTGCGGTAAAATCCCATTTGTTTGCGTTGAAATTTGGCCTGCTCGGCATTAAAATCGTCCCACACCACATAATCGGCATAGTCGTGATTGCCCAGAATGCTGTAAGCCCCCAATGGTGCTTTAATTTTGGCAAACATTTCCATGTAGGGCTCAACCTCCGTAGCCAAATCGTTTACCAGGTCTCCGGTAAAAATAAACAAGTCGGGTTTTTCTGCTATAGCCATGTCCACGCCCCGCTGCACTGCCTCGCGACTCCAAAAACTGCCCGAATGAATGTCCGTAAGTTGCAAAATTTTTAGTCCGTCAAAAGCCTTGGGTAATCCCTTTATCGGTAATTCTCTGCGCCTTACAGTGTAGTTGTGCGCGCCACGGGCAATTCCCCACATACTGCCACCCACAAAGGCTGCACCTACACCCATGCCCACCCAGCTTAAAAATTTCAACCTGCTGATTCCCTCGGTCTGCTCTCCTGCCATTTCAGAAGGCTTTACCGCAATCATTGACCAAATCCAGCGAAAAATCCTCAGTACATCATCGGCCAGGAGAAAAAGACACCAGAAAAGTTTTCCAAAAAAGACCATGAAAACAATACTGCTTACAATGCGCAAAACCGCGGGCGGTATGTGCACCAAATCCATCCTGAACAAAAGAAAAAACAGAAAACCGGCCGCTGTCCAGCTCCAGTAAATCCATTTTAAAATGCTTTTCGATCTCAGCGACCAATCTGATGTAAGCAACCTAACACCTTGCCAGGCATACCAATCGATCGCAATAACAAGAGAAGAAACAAAAATAAATCCGATGAGGGCGTTTTTAAACATTTACAGGGTGCGAAGTAAGTCAATAAACAAATAGAACAGCTTAAAGTTCGTCGGCTAACCGCATTCCCCCGACGAACCCTTTTGCAGCCCGAAAACTACTGCATGCAAATTATTGTTAATTTAGCGCCCTATGTTCAGAACATCATTGCTCGGTTTAGGTTTGTTTGCCGCTTCATTATTCGGTCAAAACACATACACCCCCGATTCGCTTCAGCTCTCGGCATTCCGCTTCCGCAATATCGGCCCCGCCGGTATGAGTGGACGCATCACATCCATAGCCGTAGTTAACAAGCAACCCAATATTATTTATGTGGGTGCAGCCAGCGGCGGCATTTGGAAAAGCGATAACGGTGGCATTGCCTGGCAACCCATTTTCGACAAAGCCGATGTTGGCAGCATCGGCGCCCTTGCAGTGCAACAAAGTAACCCATCGGTAATATGGGCCGGCACCGGCGAAGGCAATCCCCGCAACAGCCACAACAGCGGAAAAGGCATTTACAAAAGTATCGATGGCGGCAGAACTTGGTCTTTTTTCGGCCTTGCGGCCACCAAAACCATTCATCGCATATTGATAGACCCCGTAAACCCCGACAATGTGTATGTGGCTGCTATGGGAAGCATTTGGGGACCCAATGAAGACCGCGGTGTTTACAAAACAACCGACGGCGGCAAAACATGGAGCCGTGCGCTTTTTACCAACAATCTCAGCGGTTGCGCAGAACTCATTATGGACCCCTCCAACCCGAACAAACTGTTTGCCGCCATGTGGGAGTACCGCAGAAAACCATACCATTTTAATAGTGGTGGCAAAGGCAGCGGCTTATTCATGACCCTCGACGGAGGCAAAAACTGGAAACGCATTGGTACTGCCGAAGGCTTGCCCGAAGGCATTCTGGGCCGCATGGGTTTGGCTATCGCCACCAACAAACCCAACCGCGTTTACGCCATTGTTGAAAGCAAAACCCTCGACTTTTACGCCAGCGACGACGGTGGCTACACCTGGAACAAAACCAGCAGCCAGGAAAACATGGGCAACCGCCCCTTCTATTACAACGAAATTTATGTAGACCCCAAAAACGAAAACCGCATTTACAGCTTATGGAGTCAGGTGGCACGCAGTGAAGACGGCGGCAAAAACTGGCATATTCTGGCAGACTGGGGCCACATTCACCCCGATCATCACGCATTTTACATTCACCCCGACAACCCCGAAATGCTTATCAACGGCAACGACGGCGGGGTGAACATCAGCTACGACGGCGGCAAAAATTGGCGCTTCGCCGAAAATATTCCCGTTGGTCAATTTTACCATGTTTCTGTCGATGAGGATGTGCCCTACCATGTTTACGGCGGCTTGCAGGACAATGGCAGCTGGCGCGGTCCGGGTTTTAGCTGGATTCAGGGCGGCATTCGCAACAGCGATTGGCAGGAACTTCTTTTCGGCGATGGTTTTGATGTTCAGCCAATCCCCGGAAACAGCGATGCCGGTTACGCTATGTATCAGGGTGGAAACCTTTACCGCTACGATCTAAAATCAGGCAGATCGCAATTCATTAAACCCGAACACCCAGAAGGGAAACACCTTCGCTACAACTGGAACGCCGGACTGGCACTGCATCCTGCACATACCAACGGATTGTATTACGGCAGTCAGTATTTACACCGCAGTTACAACGGCGGCTTGGGCTGGCAAATCATTTCCCCCGATCTCAGCACCAACGACACCGCCAAAATGCATCAGGCAGAAAGCGGTGGTCTTACCATCGATGCCACCAACGCTGAAAACCACTGTACCATCATCGCTGTGGCTCCCGCAGAAAGCGATACCTCGGTCATTTGGGTTGGTACCGACGACGGCAACCTGCAACTCACCCGCGACGCAGGCAAAAGCTGGAAGAACCTCAGTGCCAAAATAACCGGTCTCCCCAAAGCCTGCTGGATTCCCTATATTTATGTCAATCCCAAAAACGCCGGTGAAGCCTGGGTGGTTGCCAACAACTACCGCAATAATGATTTTGAACCCTATTTGTTCGTAACCAAAGATTTCGGCACCACCTGGACCCGACTGCTTACCGGTTCCAAAGTCAGCGGACATTGCCTCAGCGTTTTGCCTTTGCCAGGCTATGAACAAACAGTGTTTCTGGGCACCGACCACGGCTTGTGGATCAGCTTTAACGAAGGTAAGGAATGGAAACGCTATCCCGGTTTTCCGGCCTGCCCTGCTCAGGATATGAAGTATCAGAAAACCGAAGGCGATTTGGTGGTGGGTACTTTTGGTCGCGGTATTTGGGTACTGGACGATGTGAAAGCTCTGGGCAACCTGGCAAAAAATGGAAACACGAAAAACCAATTCAGCATCATCAATGCCACACACGGTTATCTTGCCAATTATCTACAGCCGGCAGGAGTTCGCTTTGGCGCCGATGCTCAGTATGAAGCACCGAACAAACCATCAGGTTGCTATATCACCTATTACACCGCCGGCAACAAGAATGAAAAAACGGGAAAATGGGAAAAAACCAAGCTCAAAGGAAGGGTCTACAATGAAAAAGGTCAGCTCATCCGCACCCACAAATTCAATGCCGACAGTGCAGGTATTTACCGCATCAACTGGCGCATGATTACAGACGGATTCCGCTTCCCCACACATGGAAAAGTGGATGAAGATGCCACCCTGCCGGAAGGTTTGCGAGTAC
This sequence comes from Flavobacteriales bacterium, assembly GCA_947459165.1. GTDB lineage: Bacteria > Bacteroidota > Bacteroidia > NS11-12g > UBA955 > RGEC01. The sequence continues at coordinate 289 of CANHCW010000091.1, read as the reverse complement.
CGCCCGGCAAGTACAAAATGGTGATGGGTACCGACAAATACAAAGACAGCGTTTGGGTTGAAGTCAAATCAACCGGACAGGAAAACTACAACCTAGAGGCAGCCCAAAGAAGAATGGAACTTTACACGCGACTGAAAGCCACCACAGAAAGGGCCTTTAAAGCATTTGAAGCCCTGAAGGAAGCAGAAAAGAGCAGCGAAATGGCAATAGGAAATCGCTACGCAGATGACAGTGCCTCGTCAAAAATTAAAAAACTCAGTGCCCCGCTTAAAGATAGCATTGCCAAACT
>CANHCW010000090.1 GCA_947459165.1 Flavobacteriales bacterium | reverse complement strand
TGGTAGTCTACACCATCTTTTTTGAAACCGCTGTTGCGCAGGTAACACCACAAAATGGTGCTCATTCCCAGTTCGTGAGCCATTTCAAAAGCTGCACTCACTTCCTGTATTTGCCTGGCACTTTCATCGCTGCCAAAATAAATGGTGGCTCCCACTGCTGTGGCTCCCAAATTCCAAGCTTCCTGAATGGTTCCGAACATGATTTGGTCGAACTTATTAGGGTAGCTCAAAAATTCGTTGTGGTTGATTTTTACAATGAAGGGAATTTTGTGCGCGTACTTTCGCGAGTTCGCCGCCAATACTCCGTAAGTAGAGGCCACGGCATTGCAACCGCCCTCAATAGCCAGTTTGATGATGTTCTCAGGGTCGAAATAAATGGGATTGGGTGCGAATGAAGCGCCGGCACTGTGCTCAATTCCCTGGTCAACAGGCAAAATGCTCATGTATCCGGTGCCGGCCAAACGACCATGATTGTAAATATTCTGTATGCTGCGCAGCACTTGAGGACTGCGGTTTGTTTGGGCGAAAACACGGTCAATAAAATCGGGACCCGGTGTGTGAATCAGCTCTTTGCTGATGGTGGTGCACTTGTGATTCAGCAGTGAATCTGCCTGATCGCCAAGAAGAGTAGATATGCTTGTTTTTGCCATAGATGTAGTCATATTGGATTTACTTTTGCAGAATTATCGCGCAAAAATACACAATCACAATGATACAGACTCAGCAGATTTCAACTAAGGAACAACTCGATGTCGCTTTCGAGATAAGAAGACTGGTTTTTGTAGAGGAACAACAGGTGGATCCGGCAGAGGAATACGACGAATACGAGGACAGCTGCATTCATTTTCTTGCCTACTGCGACGGGGTTGCCTGTGGCACTGCCCGGATTAGAAAAACAGATAATGGCAAAAAGCTGGAACGCTTTGCCGTTCTAAAGGAATACCGGGGAAAAGGAGTTGGTGCTGCCTTGGTTGAAGCCTGTTTGCAAAAACTGGAGCCTGAAACTTACGCATACATGCATGCCCAGGAACACGCCCTTGAATTTTACGCCAAACACGGCTTTCAGGCAACGGGAGAAAGGTTTTGGGAATGCGACATCCCGCATTTTAAAATGTGGAAAACGGTTTAAGCCTCTTCTGCTTCGCCAATTTGCTGTCGCCACATGGCATAGTAAAGGCCTTTTAAAGTCAGCAATTCCTCGTGACTGCCGCTTTCTGTCATTTTGCCTTTTTCAAGCACATAAATACGATCGGCGTGCATAATGGTGCTCAACCTATGCGCTATGATAATATTGATGCGGTCGCGTTGGGTGCTGATTTCTCGAACAGTTTGGGTAATTTCCTTTTCGGTTAAACTATCAAGGGCGCTGGTGGCCTCATCGAAAATGAGCAAATACGGATCGCGCAGCAAAGCCCGTGCAATGGAAATGCGTTGTTTTTCGCCCCCTGAAACTTTAATTCCGCCCTCTCCTATCTGCGTATCGAGGCCTTTGCTGGCTCTTTGCAACAAACTGTCGGCGGCGGATTTGTGAAGGGCCGATGTCATTTCTTCATCTGTGGCTTCGGGTTTCACAAACAAGAGGTTTTCCCGCAAGGTGCCGCTGAAAAGCTGGCTCTCCTGGCTTACCAACCCCAATTGAGATCTGAGGTCGGTTTTGTTTATGCGGGTAGAGGCTATGCCATTGTACAACAATTCGCCCTGAGCCGGGGTGTACAAGCCCACAAGCAATTTCACCAAAGTGCTTTTGCCACTGCCACTAGGGCCAACAAAAGCAATGGTTTCGCCCCGTTTAACCTCAAAACTGATATTGTCGAGTGCGTTTCTCGTGGCTGTTTTGTGGCTGTACGAAACACCTGAAAAATGTATGCTTTGAATGGAACTGATTTTCTCAGGATTGGCAGGTGCGGGCTCTTTTTCCATACTCATCAGCTCAGTAAACCTGCCCAAACTCACCTGTGCCTCTCGCCAAGCCTGAATAAACGATCCCAGTTCCTGAAGTGGATTGAAAATAAAAAAAGTATAAAACAGGAACTGAATGTACATGCCCGGGGTAATGCGCTGGGTGAATACCATCCACGACAGAAACAACAACAGGCAATTTCTCATCAAATTCACGGTGGTGCCCTGAACAAAACCCAAAGTGCGGATTTTCTTTACCTTTTCCAGTTCCAAACCCAGTATTTTAAGAGTATTGGTACTGATTCGACCTATCTCCTGTTTAATCAATCCCAAACTTTTTACCAGCTCAATATTTCTTAAACTTTCAGTGGTGGTTCCTGCCAACGCTGAAGTTTCGCCCATGATTTGCTTTTGAATGGTTTTAATCCGTTTACTCAAAAGTGAGCTGGCAATGCCTACCACCACCATGGCTCCTACAAAAGCAGGAGCAATGAGCCAATGCACGCTAAAACTGGCAACAAATACAAAAACGATGCCCACAATACTGGTATAGAGGAGGTTGATGGCGAGAGTGATAAGCCTTTCGCTGTCGGTTCTTACTTTTTGCAGCACATTCAGGGTTTCGCCGCTTCGTCTATCTTCAAATATATCGAAAGGCAAATCAAGGGTTTGTTTGATGCCGTCCATGAAGATGGCAGCACCGCTTTTTTGTATGGCTACATTCAAAAAGTAATCCTGCAGGTTTTTGGCGATGCGGCTAACCATGGCCACCCCCACACCTATCATCAGCCAGAAAACAACTCCTTCTAGGAATTCATTGCCACTGAATTTGCCGGCATTAAGCAGGTATTTATCAATAATGTTTCTCCCAACCCAAGGGTCGGTTAGCGAAAACACCTGTGCAATTGTAGCTAGTAAAAGTGCTAAAAAAATGAGGCGGGATTGGGGTTTGAGGTATGCAAGGAGGATTTTCAAAATAAAATTTGTTTAAACAAAGGTAGTGCTGACTTTGCCAACCTTCAAAACCCGGTCAGGAAATTCTCTTTGAAATCAGAGAAGCAACGGCACAAATCAGCAACCCAAGCGATTCCCTTGCTTTTTCTGTATTTTCATTCATCATTTCAGTTCCTATTCCCTCCCATTGTGCGGGCATGCTTATCCATGAAGCGATTGCAGCCGTTAGAAAAAAGAACAGATACCAAATTGCATGAAGGGGCTTGAAAGCAGCAGACAGAGAAACAAGGGCGTACAAGAGATAAACAGGCATCCACAGCCAAGGATCAGGATCATTATACTGAAGTCCGGCAAAAATGAGAAAAAGAACCGTGAGAAATAGGGAAACGATGTATTTCATGGCATCAGCGGGTTTTATTGCGCAACAATGTAAATGGAGGAGCAGAACCAAACCGATTCACCATTTCCTGGGTGATAAAACTTTGGGGCCCCTGACTGAAATTTCCCAATACAATATCTTCGTCCCCGTCACCGTCCACATCTCCTGCGTCCATGGTTAGCCAACGGCCGTTTAACGCACCCGGAAGACGAAAAGGCAACCAGTTGTTGTTACCTTTGTTTTCAAAATACAACAGCGTTTCTTCTGGCTGACCTGTAAAATCGGCGAAGTAGGCAATGCTGACCATATCGAGGTCTTTATCCAAATCGAAATCGCGGAGCATAACGCGATAAGCGCCGTGCACCGGATAAAACCAAGACTGTTCGAATATATTGTTTCCTTTATTTTCGTAAATATACACCCCGTGATAGGGTTTCAAAATCACAGAATAATCCGCATTGTCGCCGCAGGTGTAAACAATATCATTCTTCCCGTCGGAATTCACATCGGCAATTTCAAACCACGATGAACCGTTTACGGGCAAAAACGACAACAGTTCTTTCTCTTCAAAACGCCCGCCTCCCAGATTTCTAAAAAGTACAATGGCCTCTTTGCCCTGGGTAAAGAGGGCTATCACATCGTTTTTACCGTCTTTGTCCCAATCAATTACTTTGCTGTGAAGGCAGCCCGGCATATCCCTTAAAACGGTGACTTTTTCGGTGCCGGCCTTTTGATAATACAAACGACCTCGCAAATGCCCGAACCCATTTACAAGTATATCTCCGGATGATTCGAGGGTGGCTTTTTGAATTTGAACAGGACGGGGCAACCCTTCAAGCAATTTTTTGCCTGCATTGAGTTTATTATTCTGAACATTAACCTCAATTAACTGCCCTTCTTTGGCATTGTTGGGAAAAATATTGCCCATACAGGTTACCCAAAAATGGGTTGCATCGGCAGGTTCAATCCAGGCAGGAGCTGAAGGCATGGTTAATGAAGACAAGGGTTTCAACTTATTATCGAACAACCCTACGGCACTTTTTGAACCGCTGATGCCTGCCAGAATTTGCTTTTGTGCCGGCCTGATACCAACAAAAGTGGTTACTGCGCCCGGCTCCGCCGTAATTTGAGGAAATTCAACCCCAAACAAATTGCTTTCTGCTCCAATGGGATTGCTTCTTTTTTGAGCAGGCAAGGCATCGGGGGCCTTAACTTCGAAATAATTGAAAACTGCCCTTAGGGTTTCCATATCGATCTGGGGCTTATCCGGGTAAACTCCCGCCGCATTGGGGTCGTTTTTTTCGTTGAAAAATGTTTTGCCGTCCATTTCATAAACCCCCATTTTGGCGGCCATCACAGGCAACACCGATTCTGTCCAGGTGGATTTGTCGAGCATATCGGGAGGAATCCATTCATGGCAGCGAGTACAAACCTGCTTAACCAAGGCCTCTGATGAGTCGGCCAGCTTTGAAGCATCGGCAGAACCTAACTTACCGCCGCAGGCAAGCATGATGCATGATGCACCAATGAGAAAAACCAAAAGGGAGAATGTGGTCTTCATGAATGCGGCAAATTTCGGAGACTTTTATAAAAATTAAGCAAATTGGCAGACAGGGTAGACAGACCATATTGGGACTGAACCATTTTTCGGGCTGCCGTGGTGAGATTTTCTCGTAAAGACGAATTGGTGGCCAATTGAAACATGGAATCGGCAAATTCAGGTGCTGTTGATGACAGCAAAAAGTGTGTGCCGTGGTGTGCACCTGCGCCTGATGCCCCCGTTTCGGTACTCACCACGGCGATACCGAGTGACATCGCTTCCAGCATTTTTACCCTCACACCACCACCGGAAAACAGAGGTATGCACATAATGCCGCCGTCCAACATAAAATCTTCGGCGGAAGCCACTTCTCCGTGAACAAACACATCGGATCCTGAAAACCGCGGGTCGCCGGGTTGCATGCCTTTACCCGCAAGATGCAGCACCGCCCGGGGTAATTTTTCTTTCAGTAATGGCCAAACTTCTGTCAGCAACCAATTTACTCCCTGCACATTGGGCATCCACTCCATACTGCCGATGTGAAAAAAACTGGGGAGATCTGAATTGAATTCTGTTTGAACATCGGCTTCCGGAATTCCAACCGAGCAAGTATGATACTTCAGGCCCGGAACAGCGGCGGCAAACAATTCTTTGTCTTCTGCAGTAATGGGAACCACAGCAGTAAACTCCCGAAGGGTGGCGAGTTCATAAGTTTTTAACTGACTGGACAGATGCCTGAAATACCATTTTTTTAAAGGGTTGGACGCGGTAGCGGCCAGTTTCTCCCAAATTTTGAATTCAACATTGTGCTGCCTCAGAACCAAAGGAATATTTTTATCCCTGACTGCCGAGAGCAAAGGCGTTGAATACAAACTATCGAAATGAATCACATCCGGTGATTCCTGTTCTACAATTCTGGATAAAGCATGAATGGCTTCGGAATTGTAAAACCTTGACATATTGTAGTTTTGACCGCTAAAAATATGTTGAATTGCCCCAAAAAGGCTGGGGGTTGAATCGATGTAATGGGTATAAACCTTGCAGAAAGAAAAATACCTAGCAATGTCTTTTTCATTTACAAAATGTTTACGGGTATTGTAACTGAAAAACACCACCTCTGCGCCGGCATCACTCAAACCTTTCAGAATTCGGTAAATGGCAATGGCTCCTCCATCTTTCAGAGGCCAGGGAACCCTGCTGCCCACCACAAGAATTTTCATTGTGCAAGATTTTTTTCTTCTGCTGCTGCCGTTCTGCCCGGAATCAATCGGGTGGTAGCACCCAGTATGCGGTTAAAAAACTTCTGGTATGCTTCAATACTGAGCAAGGCACTATCTGATGTGGCTTTGGTGGTAATATAAAGTCCGATTGGAAGCAAAACCGCACTGCTTAACCACATGCCGGCCCAAATGGGCACAATGCCTTCCTTACCAATTTTTTCGCCCACCAGGTTGATGGCGTAAAACAGCACAAACAACAGCACACTGATAACCAGTGGCATGCCAATTCCACCTTTGCGAATGATGGCACCCAACGGGGCGGAAATGAGAAAAAGCATGATGATGAGGACCGACAATGTAAATTTCTTGTGCCACTCCACCATGTAAGGATTGATTTGCTCCTCTTCATACTTCATACTATTCACAAGTCCATCGAGAGTGCCTTTGAAACCACGGGCGTTATTAACTGCCACCGATAAAATCTGGGCATGTTTCGATTTATCGTAATTGTTCAGAATTTCACTCTGCTTTAGCGGTTTGATGGTTGAATCGGCAATTCTGAGGCGCTGTGAAGGAATTTTCACACCAAAAGCAGCGGGATAATGAATGTATCGGGCCAGAAACTGTCTGTTATCGGCTATGAGCTTGGTGCGTTTCAGTCCGGCTGTGTCAATTTCCTTGTTAAGTTCTGAAATATTCATCAATCTGTGATCCCCTTTATACGCATCGCGTTCGGTGAACTTTAAATCAAGACTGCTTAAGTCGATGACCATTTTCTGCTTTTCAAAATGCATTTGGTTGAAGGGAGCAGTTTTGCTGTAATCAGGGTTTGATGTCATTTCATCGTAACGAACACCATTGAACAAAGTGAAATAAAGTGTTCGTTTATCCGGCGATAAAATCATGGTGCCTTTTTCGGCCCTGATAACATTCAGTCTTTTGCTGTCGTCGCGCTTGTACTCGTAAATCAGTATGTCTTCAACCGTTTCGTTGTCGGGCAGTTTTTTACCAACCCTCATGGTGAATCCTTCAATTTGCTGGTAAAAAACCCCTTCCTGTATGCTGAATGCAGGCTTTTTCTGTCTTAAATCCCAGAGCAGCGCTTTAGATTCAAGATTGGCCTTGGGCATCACCACATTCATAAAATAATAATTAACAAAAGCCAGCAGAATCATGAGCAGAAATACAGGGCGCAGAATGCGGTACAAACTGATTCCGTTGCTCTTCATGGCCACCAGCTCAAAACTTTCTGAAAGGTTGCCGAAGGTCATCAATCCTGCTACCATGACCGTTAACGGCAGGGCCATGGGAACCAGATCGGCAAGCGAATACAAAATCAGTTGGGCCAGCAACAGCGGTTCTATTCCTTTTCCCACCAGTTCGTCAATGTATTTCCAAAGAAACTGCATGAGAAAAAGAAACATGCTCAACACGAAGGTGATGCCAAAGGGTCCGATGTAAGACCTGAGCACCAGCAAATCAATGCGCCGTATGAGAGTCAGGCGTTTCAGCATTCAGAAACCATGAACCGCAAAGTTAGCGCCAATGTTGAAAAACGGACTACTTGTAGGAGAGAAATCCTGTGGTAATGATTCCCGCCTTGAACTGACCATAAACATTTCCGCGGCTGTCGAGACGGTAAACCTGCGATCTGGAAACATAATCCAAGGCATCGCTGAGGTACACTGCACCGCTGAAAGGATCGCAGTACAAACCGTAAAAATTGGCTCCGCTTTGCGTAAAAATAGGTTCAGGCAATTGTTTTGATTCCACCGGAATGGAAACAAGTCCTCCGGCAATGCAGAACAGGGTATCTCCGCCCCTGCTTTTACAAAGTCGGGATGCTGTTTTGCCCTCGGCGATGGAAATGGTTTCAACCATTTTGGTGACGGGCTGAATGCGGTACAAATCGCTTCTGCCGCTATCGGTGCACAAAGCCCAAACATTGCCGTTCTTATCGCGTTGCAGCCATTGCAAACCGCTTTTCAAACGCATACTGTCTATGATTCCAAAGGTTGCAGTATCGTAGCGCCTCAGCCAGCCGTCGTAACATGCCACAGCCATTCCCACACCGTCGTTCAGCAATTGTTCAGTCCACAATCCCGTGCTGATTTTTTTCAGTACTTTGCCTGTGCTCGCATCCACAACGGTCAGCAAACCCGCGTACAAATCGCTGACCCAAACTTTGCCTCCCGACTCGCACAAATAACGCGGCGACCGCAATCCGGTAATGCTGAATTTTTCTTTGAAGTTCTGCGTGTCAATCACCACAACCTTGCCGGAATTGTTCAGCACCAGCCAAATATTTCCCTGAATGATGAATGCCGATTGAAGCACATCTCCCAGGGCTTTTCCATTGGCCAGTTTATATACATTTTCCTGCAGCGAATTTGTTTGAGGGTCGTACAAATCCAACGAAGCATTGCTCCATAGAAAATTGCCTTCATTCAGCACCAGAATCTTATTTCCGGCAACCGCCTTCGGTTTGATTGCAGGCTGTTTTTCACAGCCCGAAATCAGAAGAAATAGCGGAAATATGATGACCCAATAGCGCATTAATGC
>CANHCW010000089.1 GCA_947459165.1 Flavobacteriales bacterium | reverse complement strand
TTTACCGTTTCCAAGTCGGCAGAAGTAGCCATGAATTCTCCCGTGCTGATATCGAGAAAGGCAATGCCTGCGGAGTTGTGGTTGAGGTATATGCCGGCCAGGTAGTTGCTTTGCCTCGATTCAAGAACTTTGTCGTTGTAGCTCACGCCAGGCGTGACCAATTCGGTAACCCCTCTTTTTACAATGGTTTTGGTTAGTTTGGGATCTTCAAGCTGATCGCAAATGGCCACGCGATGACCAGCTTTGACCAGTTTGGGCAAGTAAACATCGAGGCTGTGGTGCGGAAATCCGGCCAATTCAGTTTCTGAAGCTGAACCATTGGATCGTTTGGTAAGTACAATACCGAGCACCTTGCTTGCAATGCGGGCATCTTCCGAAAAAGTTTCGTAAAAATCGCCAACCCGAAACAACAAAACTGCACCGGGATACTGAGCCTTGATGCTGTAATACTGTTTCATTAAAGGGGTTTCCGACTTGGCACTCATTTCACAAAAGAATTCGCAAAATAACCCAGTTTACCCGCATTGGATTAACATTTTTACAACATCTGAACAGGCAATAAACAAAAAAGCCGCCCAGTGAATGGACGGCTTTTGAGATTTCAAATTCTTATTAGTGGCCTTTGTCTTTGCAGCAAGATTTAGAAGTTGCTTCTTTTTCCTTGCAACATCCTTTTCCTTTTTTCTCACACTTTGATGAGTCTGAACTGCATGCTTTCATTTCGCCTTTGCAGCAAGGACCTTCGCAGGGCACAAATTTTCCATCGCTGTTGTAATGTTTCATGCATGCCGCTTTTTCTTCGGGGCTGCACTTCATGTCATCGCAATGTTTGGCGCATTGTTCTTTGGTCATTGTTGCACATTTAGACATATCGCATTTGTTCATGCCTTTGTCTTTGCAACCATGGTGCATTTCTGTTTTCGCTTTCTTGCAGCAGTCTTTTCCCTGATCTGCAGTCAGCAGCAACCCACCACCGGAAATATAAGGCGCAATGATGAGTGAAACGATGGAAGTCAGTTTAATCAAAATATTCATGCTGGGTCCGCTGGTATCTTTGAATGGATCGCCCACTGTATCACCGGTAACCGAGGCCTTATGGGGCTCTGATTTTTTATAATAGGTTTCACCATCAATCTGAACACCTTTTTCAAATGATTTTTTGGCATTATCCCATGCACCACCGGCATTGTTCTGGAAAATTCCCATCAACACACCGCTTACTGTGATACCTGCAAGCAAACCTCCAAGAACCTCAGGTCCGAAGAGAAAGCCAACAATAACAGGAGAGAGAAGCGCAATTGCACCCGGCGCAACCATTTGTCTGATAGAAGCCTTGGTGCTGATTTCAACGCATTTTTCATACTCAGGTTCAGCCTTGTATTCCATAATTCCGGGAATTTCGCGGAACTGACGGCGAACTTCTTTTACCATGTCCATGGCGGCAGAACCCACGGCAGAAATAGCCAAAGCTGAGAAAATAAAGGGAATCATACCACCCACAAAAAGTGCGGCAAGAACAGGTGCTTTGTAAATATCTATGCCTGTAATTCCGGCAACGCCAACAAAAGCAGCAAACAGAGCCAGTGAAGTAAGTGCGGCAGATGCAATGGCAAAACCTTTTCCTGTAGCGGCAGTGGTGTTACCAACAGCATCAAGAATGTCTGTGCGCCCGCGAACTTCTTCGGGCAAATCACTCATTTCTGCAATGCCACCTGCATTGTCGGCAATGGGGCCGAAAGCATCAATAGCCAATTGCATGGCTGTCGTAGCCATCATACCGGCAGCAGCGATAGCAACACCGTATAAACCTGCGAACATGTAAGAAAGGAAAATACCTGCAGCCAGGGTAATGATTGGAATCACCGTAGATTCCATACCTACCGACAAACCACCAATGATGTTGGTTGCGTGTCCTGTACCTGATTTTTGAACTATAGAGAGAACAGGTTTTTTACCCATTGCAGTGTAATATTCTGTAATCCAGCTCATGATAGCACCTACAACCAAACCTGTGATGATGGCGTAGAACACACTCATTGAAGTAAATTCAACCCCACGCAGGTTCAATGCAGTTTTGGGCAGCAACATGGTTACTGCGAAGTATGAAGCAATAGCTGTCAGTATGATAGAAGACCAGTTACCAAGGTTCAGTGCACTCTGAACATTGCCGTTATCGTCTTTAATACGAACAAAAAATGTTCCGATTATGGAGAAAATCAACCCCATTCCTGCAATAACCATGGGCAACAGAATGGGAGAGAGACCTCCGAAATCATCTTTTACATCAATTTCCTGACCCAATACCATGGTGGCCAGAATAGTAGCAACATAAGAACCAAACAAATCGGCACCCATACCGGCCACATCGCCCACATTGTCGCCCACATTGTCGGCAATGGTAGCAGGATTGCGAGGGTCGTCTTCGGGGATTCCGGCTTCCACTTTACCTACCAGGTCTGCGCCTACATCGGCCGCTTTGGTATAAATGCCTCCGCCTACGCGGGCAAAAAGGGCAATGGATTCCGCACCAAGAGAAAATCCGGTTAGTACTTCAATCACGGTTTTCATTCCGGTTCCGGTAATGGCTTGTCCTGTGCCAACATAAAACATGTTGTAAAATACGATGAACAAACCGCCCAGTCCCAACACTGCGAGGCCGGCAACACCCAGTCCCATCACAGTGCCACCACTAAAAGAAACATTCAAAGCTTTCGCCAAACTGCTTCTGGCTGCCTGTGTAGTTCTTACATTGGCTTTGGTTGCAATGCGCATACCGAAATATCCGGCAAGTGCTGAAAGAAATGCACCAATAAGAAATGAGATGGCAATAATCCAGTGGGAGTGAATTTCTACTTCACCAACCTTTTTAATTGTTCCACTGTAGGCCAGTAAAGCTGCAGCAATGATGGCAAAATATGAAAGCACTTTCCATTCAGCTCTCAAAAATGCCATAGCCCCACGGGCTATTTTGCCAGCCAGGTTCTGCATTTTTTCGTCTCCGGCATCCTGCTTAGAGACCCAGGCGCTTTTCAACGCCATTACAATTAAACCTACAATTCCCAAAGCCGGAATGAGGTACATCACATTTTCGTTCATTGTTGTTTCAATAATTTGAGGGGCGCGAAATTAACTCATTGAATTGAAAAAAATGGATTTTAACCCCAACTTGGGCTCTTATATTTCTTTTTTATAGTTTCAAACGGCTGAAAACATGCACGATTCCATTCAATATTTAAAATGTAACAACTGTTTGGAACCGCCTTACTTTGTATATTCAACGCTGAAATAAACCTCTAAGGCCTTTAACTTTGTAGCGTGGCCATTATTTTAAAATCACCTGAGCAAATTGAGGGTATCAGAAAAAGCAGTATTCTGGCAGCTCAAACTTTGAAGTACCTGGAACAGTTCGTTAAACCCGGGGTTAAAACTATTGAAATAGATAAAAAAGCAGAGGAGTTTATTCGCGATCACGGTGCTATTCCAGCCACAAAGGGATACAAAGGTTACAAGCATTCAACCTGCATTTCTCCCAACGATGTGGTTTGCCATGGTGTACCCAACGAATACGAACTGGCATGGGGCGACATACTTAATATAGATGTGACAACCATATTAAATGGTTTCTACGGTGATACCTGCAAAATGTATACGATAGGAGACATTTCAGATTACGCCCAAAAATTGATTGATACCACGCGCGAATGCCTGCACCTTGGTATGCAGCAGTGTTTTCCCGGAAATCATCTCGGAAATATTGGATTTCACATTGCTCGTCATGCGCAAAGCAGAGGATATAGTGTGGTATATGAGTTTTGCGGACATGGGGTGGGAGTGAAATTTCACGAAGACCCGGAAGTGGCGCACAGCGCCAATCAAAACAGCGGCCCTATTTTAAAGCCGGGCATGACATTTACAATTGAGCCCATGATCAATGCAGGCAAGGCCCGCTGTAAAGTTGACAGGAAAGATGGTTGGACAGCCAGAACCATTGATGGTAAGCTGAGTGCACAGTTTGAGCACACTATTTTGATTACTCAAACCGGTTTTGAGGCGCTGACTGATGTGTACCACGATTTTTGAAAATGAAACTGCATACCATTCATACCGGGAATTTTAAACTCGACGGCGGCGCCATGTTTGGCGTAGTTCCCAAGGTGATTTGGAACAAATTGAATCCTGCCGATGAGAACAATTTGTGCAACTGGGCCATGCGTTGTTTGCTGGTGGAAACCGATAATCGCAGAATTCTGATAGACTGCGGAATCGGCAACAAACAAAGCGAGAAATTCTTTGGGTATTATTATTTGAACGGAGAACAGAGCCTTGAATTATCTCTCAAACAAGCGGGATTTGAACCGGCCGATATAACCGATGTACTGCTGACTCATCTGCATTTCGACCACTGTGGTGGAGCCGTCCGGAAAAATCAGGAAGGGACTTTGGTGCCTACTTTTCCAAATGCTGTTTATCACACGGGTGAAGAACATTGGAAGCATGCCAACAATCCCAATCCCAGAGAAAGAGCCTCTTTTTTGCCCGAAAATTTTGTTCCATTGCTTGAAACCGGGGTGCTTAATCTGCTACAAAACGGTGATCAACTTGCAGCTGGATTTAAAATTAGAATGGTGAACGGACATACGATGGGAATGGCTATACCACAGATTTTGGCAGGCGGAAAAGAATTGATTTACTGCGCCGACCTGATTCCGTCACATCAGCACATTCCTGTGCATTATACCATGGGTTACGATATTGAGCCTCTTGTGGTGATGCACGAAAAGGAAAAGCTGTATAATGAAGAAATTAACAACAATCGGTTGTACTATTTTGAACACGACCCCGATATGGAATGTGCCACAATTGAGAAAATTGAAGCAGGAAGTAAAGCTACTTTTCGCTTAAAGCTAAAAGGCAGCTTGTCTGATTTTATTAATTGATTTACTGATATTTGGTCATATCCAATTCTTTGCCGGTAATTTTCTCGTACAAAGACTGAATACTTAAAATTGCTGCTTCCTGTTCTTTGGGGTTTTTGCTGCTGAACATTGTGGCTGAATAGTAATCCCGGAATTCGTCTTTTTTCAATGCCTGACAAATCATTGCACCGGTTTTGTAATATTCAGGGTTTTTGAAGGGTTCATCTGTGATGGCTTGTTCGATGAATTCAAGCGCCTTACTGAATTCCTTTTTACCGGACAGTGCTTGCGATTTAATCCAGAAAATATCAGCATCGGCAGAAGAGGCTTTGATGAATTTTTCAGCAATACCCAGGCTTTTATCAAACAGCCCTTTACTCATGTAAAATGTATGCAATGAGGTAATCGCAGTTTTATAACCGGGGAATATTTCCACAGCCCTTTCTCCTGCTATAATGGCTGAGTCGATGCTGCCGGCGTTCGCATAAGCGTTGGCTAGAAAGAAATAAACCTCGGCATTTTTATTGTCGCCCGTTTTACTAATGTAATTATTGAACTTTTCAACCGAAAGACGGAATTCATTCTTCATGAGTGCATTGTAACCGGCATAATCATCTCTTGATTTTCTTTCTACCACCCATCCCATTGGCTTTCCATCTACCATGGGAGTGTAAACCGTTCCTGATGGAGGGTAGTATCCTTTGGCAAGGCGATTGTGATCGGTGAAACCATTGTAAAATATATGATAATCCCAGTCGTTGTTGCTGTCATTGGTCCAGCGAAAAACCTCTTTGGGATGAGTGAACCCAACGCGCACATTTTTGTCTTTGCGGCAGTAGTATTTCACATGGTCCATTCCATAAGATTGAATGAAATATTTTTTATCGGGGTTTTTACGAATAACATTGTTTAGCAACCATTCCGTGCTTTGTTTAAGGCTGCCCAAATAATAATCCATTTCGTAATTGGAGTAAGCGCCTTTTACTCCGCCAACCAGTTCATTAAAGTAAATGTAGGTAAGTGGGTGGTTTTTCGCTGTGTGAATGGCCGGTGGCGCAACCAAAACACAAGCCATGGCCGGGGCAGCCAACGAAGCCCATTTCCATTTGCTCAGCCATTTTTCAAGCAGATAGAAACCCATAACGCCCGAAACCACCAGGCAGGGAACCACGAATAAAATTTGCCTCATTCCTCCATATACATTCGATTGTTGAAGCCAAATGTAGAAAACAGGGAATACCGCAGCAAAAAGCACTATGGCAGACGCATTGCTGTAATTTCTTTTGGTGAACCCTAAAATGAGGTAGAAGCAAAGCCCTAAAAGTGAAACAATAGGTAGGGTAATGAGCAAATATTTACTCAGGTAATGAGAAGGCAGGGCATCGCTGTCTGTGAATTTGCCTTCAAATAACTGACTAAGTGAAGCCTGAAAATTGGTGAAAGCACTTAAAGCTTTGAATGGATTAGAAAACGGTTCATCGATACCATAAGGCCAAAATGCGATACCCAGCAGGTAAGCAAAGAAGGAAATGAGTGTGAAATTGCCTAAAAACTTGCCAAACCCAACCCATTTGAATTTAAGGAAGTTGTTCAAGCCAATTCCCTGGATAAAACTGAGAGCTGCAAGGAGGCCAATGGTAGGCATTAAAACCAATCCACCAATACGAATGCTGATAGCCAGTGCAATACCCAAAATCAGACCCAGCATTTGCCGCAGTCTGCCCCCATTTCGTCCGTAGTAACGAATGGCATAATACAATCCCATTATATAACCTGTCGCGAAAGGAATGTCTTTGGGGTTATTCAGCGAATCGCCCAGCAACCTGGGTGTAAAAAAGAGCAAAACCAATGCAATAATGGCCCATTTGTAACTGCCGGTAAGGCGGCGAACAATTTTGGCGGCAAACAGCAGGCAGAAAAATCCAAAAACAGCGTTCCAGAAATGCCTGAGTTCGTAAATGTCTTCGGTGCCTGTAATGCGCACCATCATGGCAGTAAAGGTATCAAAACTGCTGCCGTACAAGTGCATCAGCGTTTTTTTGTCTTCGTTGATGGCAGTTTCCTTTCCCTCGGTGTAGTAGGGAATGATGGCGGTATCAGCCCAACGATATTGGGTGAATTCATCACCACTGATTCCTGCCTGTCTGCTCATTCCGGTCATAACCAGCAACACAATAACAGAAAGTGCAGTAAAGAGATGACGAACCGGATCAGATTTAAATTGCAGAACATTTAAACGACGAAGGTTTGCTCTGAACTTGTCTTTGAAGCCAGGAATGGTTTTGATTTCATCGGAGGCTGACGATGAAATATTGTGCCAACTGCCGGCAACGGCAGAAAGAGCAATCAGAAAATCGTATTTTTCATTGAGATTATGGCCTGAACGCAGAGCATTTTTAGCCGTTTCGGGGCTTAGAATAACAAATGCCGAATTCAGTTCCGCAATTCGGAATCCATTCAACAATTCTTTTACAACCTGATTCTTTGTATTGGGGCAACCCATGACCACATCGGTGGTGCAAATTTTTACGGCAGCTTCGTTGAGAAAAGGCTGAAGCCCGTTTCCTGAATTTATGAATGAAACGAGAATGTGTTCACCTTGTTGGCACTGATCCAATGCTGCCTGAAGGCGGGCTGTAAAATCAGGTCCGTCGTTAAACCAGGTAAGCCCCGATTTGTTTTCCTGAGATTCTTTACCATCCTGTTTGCGCTGCTGAAAATAAACAGCATTCAGTTTTAGCTTATCAGCTGCCTGATGGGTTGTATTCGGATTGTTTTTCATACGAAAGGAGCAAAAATAAAGCCTAAAGGCAAGGTTTTTCAGCCAAGTTTGTAATGCCGACGAATTTTCAGCAATTCAAGCGGCACTTTAATGAAATCCATGACTTTTAGTTTTGAACCACCAACCTCAACCCATTCGTTCAGAGGAACTTCAAGTATGTGGGTATAGGTTTTTTTTCTGCCGTATTTCACAATAAACCGGGCAATTACCTCAACATCGAAAAACCATTTGCTTACAAAGGGCTTTTCAAACAGGTCTTTTGCTTCATTAGCGGCAATGAGTTTGGCTCCGCACTGTGTATCGTAAACTCTCAATTTAAGCACCCGGCTGGTAAGGGTTGAAAATATTCTTCCCAAATAGTGCCGCATCATTTTGCGCTGTACCCGGCTGCCCAATCGGGCAATTCTGCTTCCCATGATGATTGAGTGGGAGAGGCGACCACCGGAAAAGGCAATAAAATGGTCGAGTTCGGATAAGGGCGTTGAAAAATCAGCATCCCAATAACCCAAATATTCAAAATTGCCTTGTTGAGCCGCATGTAAAATACCTTGTCTCACAGCCTCAGCTTTCCCACCATTTTTTTGAAGATTCAGGGCTTCGAACTGATTTTTAAATTCATGTTGTAATTCACTCAAAAGCAATTCAGTAAGATCCTTACTGCCATCATTCACGCCCAAAAAAGAAATGTGGGGATGGTTTTGCATAAAATCCTTCAGCGCACCGATGTTCAGGCGCTTTTCTTCATTGTAACAAGGTATGATTATGCAGATTTTTTGCAAATGATATAGTTGCTTAACCCGGGAAGTTTGATTCCAACGATTCGAAACAGCCGGCCCAAATAAAAATCGATCATCAAAACAGTTTTCACCAAGTGGGTGATGGTTTTGCCGCCCTGCCATTCCACCAAAC
>CANHCW010000088.1 GCA_947459165.1 Flavobacteriales bacterium | reverse complement strand
CAAATGAATCCAGCCAGGGCAAATTGGCATCGGGTTTAATTTTTAGTAGAAGCAGGGTCCAAAGCACCCAGCCCAATAAGGTTAGAAATCCTGCTTTAAACAACCTTGTGCCGGGCGTTTTGCCGATATGCAGCGCTTTTTTAGTACCACCATTTACCCATTTCACCCAGCCATATAGTTGTATGGTTAAAAACACTGCCTGTAAAACCATATCGGAGTAAAGCCGGTTTTGCCAAAACAAATAAAGATACAAAGCCGTTCCAACCATCGCAACGGGCCAGTTCGCCGCATAAGGTTTTACCGCCAGCAAAACAGCAACAAGTGAGAGTGTGGCTGCTGTTATTTCAATTGAATTCACGGTCTGCTGTTGGTTTTGGTCTTCAAAATAAGCTCCAAATCGGGTTCAATTTCATAAAGAGACTTTTTAATGCTCTGCGCGTGCTGAAAGAATGTCATTTTATTACCAACCAAACATGCTTAATTTTGTTCCATTATCAACCAAAATCACAAAAAATATGTTTGAATTACCGGCACTCACCTACGCGTTCAACGCACTGGAGCCGCATATCGATGCGCGCACCATGGAAATTCACCACGGCAAGCACCATCAGGCTTATGTAAACAACCTCAACAACGCTGTTAAAGGAAATGCTGCAGAAGGAAAATCTCTTGAAGAGCTGATGCACGAAATAAGCAAATACAGCATGGCCATCCGCAACAACGGAGGCGGGCATTGGAACCACAGCCTTTTCTGGACATTGCTTTCACCTACCGGCGGTGGCAACCCCTCAGGAAAACTGGCTGACGATATTGCCGCCACTTTCGGCAGTTTCGAAGCGTTTAAGGAGCAGTTCAACACCGCCGCAACCACCCGTTTCGGCTCCGGCTGGGCATGGCTCGTGGTGCACGATGGCAAACTGGTAGTAACCAGCACACCCAATCAGGACAATCCGCTGATGGACATTGCAGAAGTAAAAGGTACTCCTATTCTCGGACTGGATGTATGGGAACATGCTTACTACCTGCACTATCAAAACCGCCGCCCAGATTACATCAATGCATGGTGGAATGTGGTGAACTGGAGTAAAGTATCAGACTTATACCATTCAGCCAAATAACAAAACAATATCAACGAAAAAGGCGCCCTTTCAGGCGCCTTTTTTATTTGCCGCGGAGCACTTCACTTTTTTACACAAATTAGACATTTGTTTACCTATTATTGTGGTCTTAAATCTAATAAACATGAAGAAAATCAAATTAATCGCCCTGTGTCTTGTCACAACCTCTGCGTTTGCACAAAAAGCAAATCAAGGAAACTTTACTTCTGAAATTGGGGTGTCACTGGCTAGTTCGGGTACAACCATCAATTCATTTGGTTTAAACGGCCGTTACTTTCTGCTTAGCAGATTGGCTTTGGTAGGTGGCGTTTCAGGAGCCTACAACAAAAGCACAGATGATTTTATGCAGAATACTGATGGAACAGGTACAAAAGGGAGTTTTACAAATGTCAGTCACAATTTTGAAGTTGCCCTGGGTGTTCAAAAACACTTCAAAGGAACCAATCGAATCAGTCCTTTTGTTGGCGCTGATTTATTTAACAACTTTACCGGTGCAAAGAAAACAGGGAACAACGCCAACAGTTTGCGTTTTATGGATGACTACACCTATTCAGAAGAAAGTAAGTCACAGCGCATAGGACTTCGGGCAGCAATAGGCTTCGACTATTGGATTGCTCAAGGGTTATATTTTGGCGTCATTTATCAACCCATCTCTGTAAGTTTAACAACTGAAAAAGACACAAAGTTGACAACAGTTCAACAAGGTGTCTCCAAAACAACCATTACTCCGGGCTCTAAATCGCTGAACTTAAATACAACAGGCCGAATTGGCAGTATAAGATTGGGTTGGCTGTTTTAATCCATAAAAAAGGCGCCTGAAAGGGCGCCTTTTTTATTGTTATTCAATTGGCATTATTTGGCCGCTTCAGCAGCTGCCTGCATCAACGCCCTTGTGGTTTTGCAGCTCACAATGGCATTTTCCTTGGCATCCAGCATTTCAAAATTGCCGGCTGTCAGGTTTTTCACCTTTACACTCTGACCAATTTCCAGGGTGTCGATGTTCACATCAATGTAATCAGGCAGGTTGCTCAGCAAGCCGCGCACACGCAGTTTGTTGATTTTCTTCACCAGCTTACCACCGGCACGCACACCGGGTGAGTTGCCCACTACGCGAATAGGAATATCCATTACCACAGCGCGACCTTCGGCCACAGCCATAAAATCAGCGTGCATGATGGCTTCGGAAACAGGGTGAAATTGCATGTCCTGCAAAATTGCATTGAACGATGATCCGTCAATATCAAGTTTTACTTTGTAAACATTGGGAGTGTAAACCAGATTTTTAAAATCGGCTTCGTAAATGCTGAAATGCAGGTTTTCACCGTTTCCATACATCACGCAAGGCACTTTGCCTGCGGCTCTCAACGCTTTGGCATCGGAGGTTCCGTTGCCTTCTCTTTTTTCTCCTTTTAATTGTATCGTTTTCATTTCTTTTTTATCCGTTTGTTTTAAGGTCTAAGTTTGTTTGTGTGTTGTGAATTTGTTTAAAAAGCGAACTGATGCTGCCATTTTCATGCACATTGCGAATGGCCCGGGCAAACAAAGGAGCCACTGAAAGCACTTTTATTTTATCCTGATGCTGTTTCAACGGAATGGTATCTGTAACCACCAGTTCTGTCAATACGCTATTGGCAATGTTCTCATAAGCTTTGCCACTGAGAACCGGATGACAACACAAAGCGCGAACACTGCGAGCACCTCTTTCCATAAGCATGGCCGATGATTTGCAAAGTGTTCCTCCTGTATCAATAATATCATCAATCAGCACCACATCCTTATCTGTTACATCACCAATCACAGTCATGTTTGCAATTTCATTGGCCCTTTTGCGTTCTTTATCGCAAATCACCATAGGTAAATTCAGCGCTTTGGCTACCTCGCGAATACGGTTGCTGGCTCCTACATCGGGGGCGGCAATCACCAAATTATCCTGAGGCAGGCTGCGGATGTAAGGTACGAATATGATTGAACCTTCCAGGTGATCCACCGGCACATTGAAAAAGCCCTGAATTTGTGGCGCATGCAATTCCATGGTCATAACCCTGTTTGCTCCTGCTGTGCTCAGCAAGTCGGCAATCATTTTTGAAGCAATGGATACGCGGGGCTTGTCCTTTCTGTCCTGACGGGCAAAACCGTAATATGGAATCACGGCGGTAATGTAATTCGCGCTGGCTCTTTTGGCCGCGTCAATGGTCATCAGCAATTCCATCAGATTGTCTGATGGGGGAAAAGTGCTTTGAATGATGAACACATCGCATCCACGAACACTTTCGTTGAATACGGGTTGAAATTCACCATCACTGAAACGGTTGACCGAAAGATCTCCGTTTTCAATACCGTAGTACTCGCAAATGCCTTTGGTTAAGGAAGCTGAAGCACTTCCCGCAAAAATTTTGACTGGGTTTATTAGCGATGCCATTTTCTCTGTATTTTACTTTCTCTGCGCTTCAAATTAAAAGCACAGATATCATCAAATCAGCTTTTTTTGTTGTCCGACTAGGGCTCGAACCTAGACTCTTCTGAACCAAAACCAGACGTGTTGCCAGTTACACCATCGGACAATTCGGGGTGCAAATTTAGCGCCTTTTTTTATTTCAAACAACTCCTTCGCACAAATTCAGGTCTATCGGCTTGTTTTACAGCACCACAAGCACTTTTGTTTGCCTTTTATTGCCTTGTGAGAGTTGATAGAAATAGTTGCCGGGCCTCAATCCGCTGACATCAAAATGCACTTCCTGCACTCCTTTTCCATGTTTGCCCGAAGCAATGGTTTTAATATTGTTCCCCAATGGATCGAACAATTGAAGTTCGCAATTTCCGCCATCGGTATAAAACTCAAACTTCACTTTTCCGCTTGCCGGATTTGGGTACACATCTTTCAGTTCAATTTTGCTCATCAGGTCAGCCCAGTCTTCAAGTCCGGCTGGGTTTGCCTTGAAAATGGGCAAGGTATTGAAAGTTTTTCCTCCCATGGCAGATTTCACTTCATTCGCACTCAGCCCAAACCAGTCCTGCAAGGCGCTGGCATATACCTGCCTGAAATCGTATTGCATAGGTAGGTTGTCGTTCACGGTCACCGATGAAGGAATGGTTGGATTCGCACCTATGATTCCGCTTTGCACACCGGTTCCAAAAACAAACAGGGGTGCTGCGGCTCCGTGATCTGTGCCCACACTGCCGTTACTCATAATTCTGCGACCAAATTCGGAGAATGTCATGCCGGCCACCTTGTCCTGAATGCTCATCAGTTTTAGATCATCCTGGAAAGCAGCTACCGCATCACCAACTCTCTGCAGCAATGTAGCATGTGCCCCCAAACTGTGATCGCTGTTGTCAACCTGCTGACTGTGTGTATCAAATCCGCCAAGGCTCACCATGTAAACCTGCGTTTTTAAGCCTCCCTTAATAAGGCGGGCTACAATTTTCAGCTGATCTGCCAGACTGTTGCCCGTTGGGTACTTTGTGCTTAGGTTGGTGGCTTTGCCGGCGGCGGCTTTAATCACCGTGGCATACTGATTGGTCTGATTCGCCATAACGCGCAAAAATGCCAACTCTTCTCCGGCAGGCGTGGCCGGCACATTGCCAATTCCACCATCCACAAGCGTGTAGAAATTGGACGGGTCTGTAATCGCCATGCCCATATTTACAGCCGACCCCTGAGATGCCAGTGAAACCATGCTGCCAATTTGAATTGCGGGAGGATCGGGAGCTCCTGCATTGGGATAACCAGTTGGGAAATTGGGGAATTTAGAGTCGAGGTAACGACCCATCCAGCCTGTAGCCCAGTTCTCATTGGTATCGCTTCCACTCATCCAGATATCGGTTGACCGGAAGTGCGAAAAATTCGGATTGGGGTAACCCACGCACTGCACAATGTTTACCAGGCCGTTGTTGTACAAATCGCGAACGCCCGTCATGGCAGGGTGCAATCCCACACCGGTTTTACCACTGAGTGCAAGCACCTTGGTATCCTGAATAAGCACATTGCTGCGGGCCTTGCTCAAATTGCTGTATTGATCAAGCGGTATCACAGTATTCAAGCCATCATTACCGCCGTTGAGCTGTATAAGAACAAGAATGTTGTCGTTTCCGCCGGCCCTTCTTGCCAGTAAACTCATCAGAGGGGAATTGCAATAAGCCCTTACCGACAATCCATTCAGTGTAACCGGAAGTACGGTTCCGGCCGCGGCTGCTTTTAAAAATAGTCTGCGTTTCATGGGTTATGACAATTGATATTCTGAAAGATTCATGATGGATTTGTAAAGTGCCCTTAATTTGGCGGTAACAGTAGCATTGGCCGCGGCGTAATTGGGGTTGGCTTTGTCGTTGGCCTGATTCCATTCATCCGTCCAGTTGTAAGCTGGTATTCCGCCGGGAAGTAAAATATTTTTCAATCCCGAGATCACCAGACTGTCGAGATTCAATGGACACAGAAATTCAATGGCATCGGCAATTAGCTGGTCGGCAGAAGACGGATCGCTGAATTGTTTCGTAACCACAAACGGATCCACTATGAAGTTGTTGCCACCCCTTTTATAACCTATGTACAGCAGATAATCACTAAACTGGTTGCGTTTGGGTAAGCTATCGCTGGTTATCCAGCTGCGCAAATAACCCGGTTTTTGGTACCATGCAGGCCAGCCGGCCACATTGGGCGGGTCTCCTAGCCACAACATGGCTGCAAATCCAAATACATTGGCATAATCGTAAATTTGGTAATACTGCTCTATGTTAGTAGGATATGCCATTTCCCATTGCCTGCAAAAACCGGCAAAATGACTCACCGGATCTTTGATAACGCAGGCCATATTCAGCTGATCGTAGAAATGCTCGCTTTTTAGCAGTTTGGATAAAACGGGCTTTAGTTCGTAATTGTTGTTTCTGAAAACATCTGCCAGTGGCGCAATGATGTTTGTCTCAACCTCAGGGGTGATATCATAGTAAACAAAGAAGCGATATAACCTGCGACAGATGTATTTGGCCACCTCGGTCTGTGCAAATGTCATATTCAACAACTCATCAAGTTCGGTATAACCGGCATTTACATTGTTTTGGCCAGCAATTACTTTGTTGCCAAAGAAAGAAGAAAATTGCTTGTTGGTGGTATCGTGACGATTCAATATAAAAGTGGGCACAGGCTGACTCCCGGACCAGTTAATGCTCCAGCCGGTTAAGACACGGGCGGCTGCTTTTACATCATCTTCCGTGTATTTGCTGTCAACGCCTTTTCCAAGGGTAAACAATTCAAATAATTCGCGCGCAAAGTTTTCGTCTGGCGCAGTTTTGCTGTTGTAAATTCCATTTAAATATACCAGCATTCCGGGATCAACGGATATGGCCCTTACTAGGGTTTTGTAGTTTCCAAGCGCATTATCCCGAAGGGCTTTATTGTAATAATAATTGAAACGGGCATCCGGCATATCCAATGCGGCAATGGGAATGAGGTTATGCAGAAAAAGAACCATTTTTTCCAGAATGGTGGAATCCTGCCTTGCAGCCAGGCCCCAATACCAATTTTTGAAACTCATGTTTCTCTGAAAATTGAAATTGCCATCCGGCGCCGCATTTACCCAGGTACTTCCCAATGCAACATTGGGATCGGGGGTGGTTGAACCATAATTGTTCAGCGGAGGTGAAGGGGGTGCTGTAGTTGTATTCAACAGCGCATCAACAGCCGCCGACATGCTCATGCCTGCAAAAGTTTTCATGTCGGCAACCTTTACCCCGAAAAGGGTGCGGCGCAGCAAATGCAAAGCCTGTTTTTTCGTCCAGGCACCGGTGTATTCCGTTAGTCCGGTGCTCGTGCGCCTTTGCACTTTTTTAACTTGGGTAGCCGAAGCAGGAGCCGTTTTGAAGGTGAGGAAATCTTTCCTGTCCATAATCAATCAGACGAAGCTAAACACAAATGGTTTAAAAAAACAATGTTAATTTGTCATATTTTTTGAGTCAGGCGGATTGTACCATGGTGAAATGCATCGGTTTGATTATGGTTAAATCGCAGTTTAACCCTTCCGAATTCATCGCTTCCGAGTAATTCAGCGGTAAATGTTTCTCCTGTATTTGTTTGTACTGTCCAATTTTCACCCAAACCTTCCAGGTTCGAATTGAACCTTTCATCCACTCCAGGTGCACTATTTTTAAAATCGGTCAGTGCCTTATCCAGTTCTCTGCAGTAAAGCAAGGCCACTTCAGCAATGCTCAGGTTTTTGCCTGTAATTTGGCCAACAGATGCCGCTTTCTGATCCATTCCGCTGAAATGGGTTTGATTCACATTCACACCAATGCCGCACAAAACCAGCGTTTCATTTTTCAGTGGAGAACTTTCCATCAGTATACCAGCCAGTTTGGCTTCGTTCACCCTGATATCATTTGGCCACTTGATTTTGGCATCTTCTGCACCGAGTATATGGATGCAGTTTAGGCAGGCAAGACTGAGGGCTTTGTTCAGCTGAACCAGATTGTCTGACTTTTTTAACTGTGCAGCAAAGGTTAGAGCAAGATTTTGACCTGGCTCCGAAATCCATGTGCGGTTTTGTTGGCCGCGGCCTTGTTTCTGATCGAGGGTGTAAAGGGCAAAAGGCAGTTTAAATATGTTAGCCTCGGCACACTGGAGTGCCGTTTTTTGTGTGCTTATACACACAGGGGTGTAAAAAAGCATGGTGCTTCCTGTTTGATCTATGAAAGAGATATCTTCTGAAATCGCCATCTTTGCACAAAGAAAAAGCTCAACATGGCAAAAACCTTAAACAACAGCGCAGAGATATTGGCGGAAATTGCCGTAAAGGGCATGCAGGAAAAGAAAGGCATTGATATTGTGCGACTGGATTTGCGCAAATTGAAAGGTGCATTTGCCGACATGATGGTGATTTGTCATGGCAACAGCGACAGGCAGGTAGAGGCAATTGCCGATGGGGTGGAAGAAGAAATCAGGATGGCGACGGGTGAAAAACCCTTGCACCGCGAGGGCGGCGAACATGCAGAATGGGTGCTTCTGGATTATGTGAATGTGGTGGTGCATGTTTTCTTGGAGGAAAAGCGCCGTTTTTATGGAATTGAAGACCTGTGGGGCGATGCAGAACTAAAAAAATACGAGTAAGGGCCATATCGCTATTTGCAATTTCAGATTTTATTTATACCTTTGCAGCCCGTTTTACAGCGGAAAGCGTTCTAACACATTTGGCCCGTTCGTCTATCGGTTCAGGACACGTCCCTTTCACGGATGAAAGAGGGGTTCGATTCCCCTACGGGCTACGATTCAGTTGAAAGTTAGTAGTTAAAAGTCTAAAGTCAATTTTACTGTTAACTTTACATGTCCGCTGAAAAAGATACATCGCGGGATGGAGTCCCGATTTTCAGTTGTCCTAGACAATTCTGAAAATCGAGGATCCACGAAAAATGAGCCGGCCGCAGCGGCAATTTTTCGGGACAGTGGTAGCTCGTCGGGCTCATAATCCGAAGGTCACCACAGACCGCATAAAAATAAATCGCGGGATGGAGTCCCGATTTTCCAGTTGT
>CANHCW010000087.1 GCA_947459165.1 Flavobacteriales bacterium | reverse complement strand
CGGCTTTGTGAGCAGTCACTCTTCCAACTTTTTTGCATTGGCTACGCTTAGTGTTTTGCTGCTGGGGTGGAAGGGAAGGAGCAGAATGGCTTTGTATGCCATTGCGGCATTGGTAGCGCTGAGTCGTGTTTATTTGGGTGTGCATTACCCGGGCGATGTGATAGGCGGAGCTTTCGCAGGAACAGGTATTGCTCTTGCGATTGCCTATGCATACAGAAAATTGCTTGAACCAAAACTTTGATGTGTGAATGCGGGTTTCGCTGCTTGTCGGTTAATTTCGCGGTATGTCTTTTGAATTTATTGAAGTGAATCCGCAGGTGGCGCCCTTTGTGGGCTTGATTCGCCTGAACCGTCCCAAAGAATTGAATGCCCTGAATTTGCAATTGATGGGCGAGGTGAAGCAGGCCCTGGCACAGCTTGATGAAGATGAACAGGTGCGGGCGATAGTGATTACCGGCAACGAAAGGGCGTTTGCCGCCGGAGCAGACATTAAACAAATGGCCGGTAAAACCGCCATTGATATGCTGAAAATTGACCAATTCAGTACCTGGGATGCAATACGAAAAACCAAAAAGCCCATGATTGCTGCGGTAAGTGGCTTTGCGCTGGGTGGAGGTTGTGAACTTGTGATGCATTGCGATATGGTGGTGGCTTCGGAAACGGCCCAGTTCGGACAGCCGGAGATTAACATTGGTGTTATGCCCGGGGCAGGCGGAACGCAGCGACTGACCCGTGCGGTGGGTAAAGTAAGGGCCATGGAAATGGTGCTGACAGGGAAATTTATTACTGCACAGGAAGCCAAAGAAGCAGGATTGATAAACAAGATTGTTCCGGTTGAGTTATACCTTGAAGAAGCCATTAAAATGGCTTCAACCATAGCGGAAAAATCGCCTATTGCAGTACAATTGGCCAAGGAAAGTGTTTTGAAAGCCTTTGATACCCACCTGCAGGAAGGTTTGTACTTTGAAAGGAAGAACTTTTACATGCTGTTTGCCACCGAAGACCAGAAAGAGGGCATGAATGCATTTGTGGAGAAAAGAAAGGCAGACTTTAAAGGGAGGTAGCGAATACTTTTCTATTTAGAATCTTTCTTCCGGGATTAAATTTCTATATTCGCCTATTCTTAAATCCAAAATCCCATAAATGAAAAAAGTATTACTCTCACTAATGGCTGCGGGAATGGCATTGACTGCCTTTTCGCAAAGCTATTATCTGATTCCGGGGCCTGATGGCAGCAATCCCGGTAACTTAAACTCGGATGCCGAATACCCTCCGGGTGGTGGACTTCCTGCAGGTTGGACGACTTTAATGACCGGAAATGGTTCAGATGTTTGGTCGGCGACTACTACACTTCCCTTTGCGTTTAAATTCAATGGTGTTGCTGAAACTCAGTTTAAAGTGTCAAACACGGGTGTGTTAACTTTCTCCACAGGCGCAACGGCGGTGCCTTCAGAAAACAATGAAAATTTGCCTTCGGCCAATATTCCTGACAAATCTATTTTGTGCTGGGGTTTGAATGTAAAAGCCACCTCAGACTACATTGTAACCAAAACCTTTGGCACTGCGCCGAATCGTCAGTTCTGGATTCAGTTCAACTCTGCAGCAGAAAAGAACATTCAGTCAGGCTGGTTGTACATGAGCATTGTGCTTGAAGAGACCTCAAACAATATTTATATTGTGGATCAGCGTTTTTTCTGTACGGACGGAACCAACCCCTGCACGAACAAAACAGCCTTGTCGCTGGGTGTACAGGTAAACGGAACAACCGCCGTGAAAGTGGCGGGAACACCCGCATATCAGGCGGTATCGGGCAACAATGTAACCGATCCTTCTGATAATAAGTACTATTCGTTCTTCTATGGTGTTCAGCCTGCTTTGGACTTGAAAATGCTCTCTACTTCAGTTGGAGATCTGGTAACCAAGAATGCCAATACCAGCATACAGGGTTCATTTGTGAACATGGGTTCCAGTGCCATAAACAAGTTTGATTTGTATTATTCAGTTGATGGCGGAACTGCTGAAAAAGCGTCCATTACCGGTGTTAATATCGCTACGGGCGGGGTTTACAATTTCACCCATTCAAAGCCTTATGTGGCAGCCACAGGCGGAGTTTCGGGTAAACTGGTAATTTGGACTGCCAATCCCAATGGTTCGGCCGACGAAAAGGTGGACAACGATACCGTGAAGAAGAGCTTCTTTGTGGTAAACGGAACAGGCGCGCCCAAAAAAGTATTTTTTGAAGAAGCTACCGGTGCATGGTGCATACACTGCCCCGATGCCCATACTTACATGGAAAAGTTGAAAGAAGATTTTGGTTCGGATGTGGTAATTGGAGTGCACCACAACGCCGATGCAATGACCAATACCGAATCTGATGCCATCAATGCGGCTTTTGCCAGTGGTTATCCCAACGGTTATGTTGATCGTACCCTGTTTACCGGCTACACCAAAGTGGGAACGAACAGAACCGACTGGAGCAACCTGGTTACCAAACAAAAAGCCCTTTACACACCTGTGAAGGTGAACATCAGCAATGTTAGCTTTGACGATGCCACCCGTAAAATTCAGTTTGACATTGAGGCCGAATTCACAGATTACTACAGTGGCGATATTCGCATTGGCGCCATGATTAAAGAAGATTACATGCGGGGCGCGGGCAGCAGTCCTTTGTGGGATCAGGCTATTGCTTCCACCTACATCAATAACCCTAACCACCTTTACTATCAGAAAAAAACGCCAATGGTGGGTTATTACCATAAAAATGTAATTATCAATGTTCCTTCCACTGCTTGGGGGTCAGCAGGTTCTATTCCCGGCACAGCCGCACCAGGAGATAAGTTCAAAAAGACTTACACCTATACCTTACCGGCACTCACCAATGCAAATATTCCCACTACAGCGGAATTCAGTCCGGTGGGTTCTGTATTCAGCCGCAACAAGCCCCAGGAAATATGGTTGATTGGTTTTGTGGCCAAAAACAATACCAGCGTTGGCAAGAGGGAGGTACTGAATGTGAACGAGAGACAATTGTGGGATCTTTCGGCTGGCAACATGCTTGTAAAAGCCGGAACAACTGTTGTTGAAGCTTATCCCAATCCTGCTTCAGCAAACACATTAGTTCAGTTCACTGTTCCAGCTGTTCAAAAGGTTACAGTGCGTGTAAGCAATGCGCTGGGACAGGTTGTAGTTGAAAAAACCATAGACAATGCCAATGCAGGTCAGCAGGCGGTTGAGCTGAATACAGCCAATCTTACCAACGGATTCTACAATGTGAGCATTGTGGGTGGCAGCGTTTCTGGCGCTACCAAGCTGATGATTGCACACTAATTATCTGATTGTACCAAACATAAAAAAAGCCGCCCTTGGGCGGCTTTTTTTATGTTGCAATTTTGCTGACATGGAGTAATTGAAAGTTTTTAATCTACCTCCTCCCAAAACAACACACATTCACCCAATTGTTCCTTTCGCTTATACAAGGCATTAAAATGCCCTGTCTTCCTCAGAAATATAAATTATAGTTAATTGGAAGGGCAAAGCAACTGCATTTAAATGGTGTACAATGATACTGGTATTTGAATTCCCAAACCATTTCATATAGGCCCTTCATTGCTGCAAAGAAGCCATTTAAATGGCTTCAAACCGGTGTTCAACGATTCAGTTGGCACATAATTGTATTCACCTCTAATTAGCCCCATAAAAAAACCCGGCTCATGGCCGGGTTTTTATTTATTGTTTAAGACTTATTCGGTTTCTGTTTAACTCAATTAGAGTTTAACATTCACACCGTTGCACATGGTTACTTTGCCGTCGGTGTTTTTTCTCCACAGAACAATGGCTACACTCAAATTAGCTGCGTTCCAGCTGCTGTTCAAAGTAGCGGTGAAAGTTTTGTCTTTTGAATCGCCGCTTTTGAAGTTAGAACCAATGGTTTCACCAAAAACAGTTGAAGACAATTTGGTGCGCAGAACGCGGTCGTGGATGTTTTTCTTGGTGCTGGCGTCAGAGCTTTGAGTGGCTGTGATTCCATCTTCCAGTACATATGCCGCAACCATATACTCTTCGGCTTGATCTTTCAGGAATTTGGTTTTGGTGTTAACAGTAATTGTTCCACCGCTGATGGTCGCAGTACCGCTGATGTTGGCGAAAGCAGGCAGAGCCAAGGTAGCCTGAGCATTGGCAGTAGCTGTTGATCCCATTGCAGTTCCTGACGATACACCCTTCATGATTTCGTTGGCACCACCGGTGAACATAGTTGGAACACCAGATACGCCAAAGCCACCTGCCAAAGAATTGGCATCAGGGCAGTTCATAGGATCAGTAACTGAAGAACTGTTTAACTGACAGCTAATCAGAATCACATCGTCCTTCAAAGCATTTACAAGCTGTTCTTTTGCAGGTTTGCCATAAGCACCGCAGGGAGGGCACCATGTACCACCGAAATAAATGGCTACTGCTCTTTGCTTGGGAGTTTCAGTAGGAGTAGGAGTTCCGCTGCCCTTGGGGTCTTTTTTGCAGTTCGAAATGAACATTACGCCAAGCAGGGCAAGGCTTAGTAAACTTAATTTTTTCATTTGTTTGTTATTGATTGATATGTATTGGGCGAATTAAACGGAAATAACCCTGATTTGCAACATATTTTTTGAATGTTTAGTCAAAGATGACAAATTTCGGAATCCGTAAATGAGGATTCATCAGTCGTTAATTCGGACCCCTTTGTCCGTTTTTAAAAATAGACCGATATTGTAATACACGGGTTCATTATACCTTTGCCCTGTGCGTGGAGTTATTGCAAGGCAAAGTTTGTGGGCTTCGGTAATCAACTACACCGGAAGTTTGGTGGGGCTGTTTACCACATTTTGGCTTTTTCCCTTGGTTTATACTGTCGAAGAAAATGGCATTATCAGAATGTTTATTGAGCTGGGTGCATTGCTGGCCGGCGTGGCGCAAATGGGAACCGGATACTCTATCTGGAAGTTTTTCCCCCGCTTTAAAAATGAAGCCAAAGGACATCACGGAGCCGGATTTTGGCTGCTATCCATTCCCTTTGCTGGATTTCTGCTGGTTTCTATGGCGCTGTTGCTGTTTCAGCCGCAGGTTGTGGCGTACCTCAAAATAAACTCTGCCCGCTTTCTCGATTATTACCACCTGCTCATCCCGTTCATTTTCTTCTTCGTTTTTAACAATGTTTTCGAGGTCTTCTCCGCATCGCTGGGCAATATTCTCTTTTCCAGTTTTGTGCGCGAAAATGTGGTGAGGATTTTTCTCGGCCTCGCCGGTTTTGTGTTTTATCTTGGTTATATCAATTTTGATATGGCCGTAAAACTCACACCGGCTGTTTATGCCTTGGCCGCCTTGCTCAATGTATATTTTGTTTTGAGAAGTACTCGTTTGTCTTTTCGCCCCGATTTTGGCCACATCGCATCTCAAACCGGTATCAAAAAGGAGTTTTCTGCCTATACCGGTTATCTGTTTTTAACCTACCTGGCCAACCTCTTTGTTCAGCGCATGGATTTTGTGATGGTCAGCGCCATGAAAGGATTGACCTCAACCGGCATTTATTCCATTGCAGTGAACATGGCCGTGATTATTGAAATTCCTACACGCAGTATTTTGCAAATCTCCAATCCGGTTTTGTCGGAAGCCATGCACCGCGGAGACAAAGCCGAAATGAAACGATTGTACGAGAAAACAACCCTCAACCAATTTATTATCGGGGCGCTGGTATTGCTGATCATCTGGATCAATATTGATTTGTTTTATTACCTCATGCCCAACGGGGCCCATTATAAGCCCGGCAAATGGGCTGTTCTCATTCTGGGATTGGGGAAATTGTGCATTCTGCTGCAGGGCAACAGTTCTGCTATTCTCACCTTTTCAAACCGTTATTATCTTTCCCTCATCATCAATGCGGTTTGCCTGTTTACCGGAATTTGGCTCAACAACATCATGATTCCGCTTTATGGAATTGAAGGTGCCGCCGCAGCCACCGCACTGGTTTGGCTAATGGGGGCCATCGTAACCGGATGCATCATTTATTTGATGTTTGGAATGAATCCTTACAAAGGCAAGGTACTGCTGGCTGCATTGATTGTGGCCACCTTGTTTGGGTTGAATTCACTCATACAATTCCAAGGACATTTTATACTTAAAGCGGCTGCAAAAACAATCGCACTGCCGGCTGTTGCGTTATTTTTAATTTACCGTCTGAATTTGAGTGATGACATCAGAAGCATGCTCAACAAGCTTTTTGCCCGATTGAAAAGGGCTTAAAGATTGTAAATGTCATGCTTGTAAAGCGCCAAATTTTTGCTGTCGCTGAACCAGGCAATGGTCTCATCAAGGCCGGAGCTTAGGTCTGTTGAAGGACACCATCCGGTGTGTTGTACCAGTTTTTCTGCACTGCCCAGCAAACGGAAAACCTCGCTGTTTTCGGGTCTCAACCGAACTTCGTCTTCTTCAATCACAGCGTTTGAACCAATTTTGGAAATGAGCATTTGCGCCAAATCGCCAATGCTGATTTCGGTTTGTGTAGCAATGTTAATCTCCTGTCCAATCAAACTGTTGCACTCGGCAATGCGGATAAACGCTTCTGCAGTGTCTTTCACATAAACCAGATCGCGGGTGGGGCGTACATCGCCCAGTTTGAGTGCCGTAACCTTATTTAAAAGCTGCGAAATGATGGTTGGTATAATGGCGCGGGCCGATTGCCGCGGGCCGTATGTATTGAACGGACGAACGATGGTAACAGGCAAATTGAAACTGCGGAAAAAAGAATCCGCAATGGCATCAGCCCCAATTTTAGTTGCCGAATAGGGCGATTGCCCCTGCTTGGGATGCTCCTCGGTAATGGGAACAAATCGCGCTGTGCCATAAACCTCGCTGGTGCTGGTACACAATACCCTTTTGATGTTCAGCCTTTTTGCGGCTTGCACAATGTTCAGTGTTCCTTTTACATTGGTATCAACATAGCTGTCGGGGGAGTGGTAGCTGTAAGGAATGGCAATCAGTGCAGCAAGGTGGAACACCACGGTGCAATCTTCCATGGCTGTGTAAACGCCGTTGGGATCACGGATGTCGCCCGAAAAAATCTCCAGTTTGCTCTTTTTCTCCGCCGGGAATGAATCAATCCAGCCCCAGTTGTTGAACGAATTGTAGTATACAAAGGCCTTCACGCGGTAACCCTTGTCAATAAGGGTTTCAACCAAATGGCTTCCAATGAATCCGTCGGCTCCGGTAACCAGTATTTTTTCTTCGGCGAGTTTCATTCCTATTCGGCAAAAGTAAGGCCTTGATTACAATTCATTGAGCAGTTTGCGTTCAAAGGCATCGACAAAACTGCCGGCTGTGCTGTTGAAAACCCTCACTTTGCGGCAATCGGCATAGCTGCGCAGTCTGTTGTAGGCATAAAACGCCTTGCTTAAACTGTTGAAAAACTGATGTAGCTGAACAAATACAGGTTTGCCATTGCTGTCAACCCGCATCAGAGGCATCACCTTTTTGTCAACCTCGTAAAAATGGTTATCGGTGATGTAAATGTGGTTATCCTGCCCCACGCTGATGTTGCGGTGAAAATTGTTGTCAATCCCCACCAGGTAAATTTCTTTAAACTGCGCATTGATGGCCTGAAAAATGCAGGCATTCACCACATTCTGACATTGCGGCGAGCCAAGCCCTTTGGCATAAATGAAATTTTCAAACCATGAAAAACCCTTCACCACTGTGTAATTCCATACCACAACATTCAAAGCCGGGTTTTCCATTGCTTTTTTCACCGGATAACTTTTGCTGTAAATCTGTGGCACAAACAATACAATCGGCCAGTTGGCACTAAAAAGCCCTTGCCAGGTGCGGTTTACCTGCGTTTGGGTTTGGGCGTAGGCTGGATTTTTTTTAACCAGTGGGTGCTTTTCCGGATGGTGAAAATGCTGCTCTTCAAATTCGAAGAAAGCATGGTCAGACATGAGGTAAAAAGCCGGTTGTAAAGAAGTGAACGATTGCTCACCGGCAAACATGTTTACAGCCAGCAAAGGAATGTTTTTCGCCTGCGCGGGCAGGTTTTGTAAAAATTCAGATGCGGAAGGTCCATTTCCAATGATCACAATCCGTTCATTCCCGGCTTTGTACCCTTTCAAACCAAAACGGCTTCTTATTGCGATTTTTCCGCAAGACAACAGTGTTTGGTATAATTGGATTAACCAGTTCATGAAAACCTGTTTTTAGAGATGAGAAATTCAGCCAAATCCCAGTCTTCGGGGCTGTCCAGATCAATGGCAAAGGCCGGCGGCATGACATATTTTATTACCCTGCGGAATTCATGAATTTCTTTTTGCCTGATGGCCTCGGCGGAAATCACATAAATGCTTCCGTTCAGTGCGTAAACGGTGGGGCAGTCCTGTCTGCGGGTGTATGGCGAAGGAATGGCGCGGCGAATAAAACCATGCTCATCTTCGCTGTACATGTTGTAGTAAGGGTTCAGATTAGGCACATAGGCAGAAATTACCATTTCGGGTTTTTGCTCGGCAAACAATTCAATGCAACCCGTCAAATGCTCTTTTTTTCGAAAAGGGCTGGTGGGCTGAAGTTGCATGATGGTGTCGTAAGGTTCGGGATTGTTCTGATTATAGAAATCCAAAGCATGCAAAACGGCTTGTCTGGATGTTGCTGTATCGG
>CANHCW010000086.1 GCA_947459165.1 Flavobacteriales bacterium | reverse complement strand
ATTTTCAGGTCATCACTTTCGACGCCCGCAACCACGGCAAAAGTTTTCACCACCCCGATGCCGGCTACCGCGAAATGGCTCTAGACCTGGCAAAACTCATGGATGCGCTGGGACATGAAAAAGCCCACATTGCCGGACACAGCATGGGCGGCAAAACCGCCATGACCTTCGCCGACCTCTTTCCTCAGCGTCTGCTCAGCCTTACAGTCATCGACATTGCGCCCAAGGCCTACCCTCCCGGCCATGTTGATTTTTTCAAGGCGTTTGAAAGCATCGATTTCTCGAAAATAACGAGCCGCAAAGAGGCCGATGAAGCATTTATGCCTTATGCTCCCGACCCCGGCGTTCGTCAATTTCTGCTAAAAAACCTGGAACCTGTTCCCGGCAATGGCTATCGTTTAAAGATTAATTATTCTGCCTTGCGGCAACATTATACCGAAATCATAGGCGATTTGCAGCTCAGTGGCGTATTCGGCGGCCCCACGCTTTTCCTTACGGGTTCAAAGAGTGCTTATGTTAAGCCAAGTGATTTTCCCGGCATTTACAACCATTTTCCCAATGCCGATTTCAAAGAAGTTCAAAATGCCGGTCATTGGGTGCATGCCGACAATCCCGAAGGCTTTCTGCAAATCTTCGAAACTTTTTTAAACGGAATAAACCCCTGAAAATTGTTACTTTCGCAGTACCATGCGCCAGGCCCTGCTCATTTCAATTTTTACCTTCACCTTGTCTCTGCTCTCGCAAGGATTACCCGCACCGGCCCAAACAGCCAAGTCGGGTTCTTATATTTTAATGAAAGTAGGAGGTGGCTTTTATGCCACTTCAGGTGATCTGGCCAAACGCTATTCGCAGTTTGCTTCCGTGCCGGTTAGTTTGGGTTACAAATCCAAATCCAACCTGTCGTTCTCGCTTAATTATTCTCCCATTCTTGGAAACAATGTGAACATAACCGGCCTGTTTGGCGATATGCTGGGTCCCAGTGGTGAAATCCTCGATCAAAACGGGTTTCCCACCATCATTCGCTACTACTTGCGAGGCTTTTCTGCAGGTGCAACCGTGGGTAAAATCTTCCCTGCCGGAAAATCGAGCAAGCATGGATCATTTGAAATCAGTGCAGGAGCAGGCATGCTTCAACATTACATTAAAATGCAGTTCGATGCAGGCAGAACGCCGCAGCTGGAAGGCCTGTACACAGCAGGTTACGACCGCCTTACCAACGGCTTGCAACTATCGCAGCATTTTCGCTGGCAATACCTGAATACAGAAACCCTGAGTGTTTATGCAGGAATTGATGTTTGTCAGGGCTTTACCCAAAACCGCCGCAGCTGGAATTTCAGCGAAATGGCTGCCGAAACCAAAGTCAGAAAAGACATTTATTTTGGTTTATCCGCAGGCATCATCATTCCTGTAACCCTCAAGGCATCCGCCTCCGAAAGCAAATACTTCGATTAATTCCAGAACGGTGTACGGATTCGGCATATTTCTTTACCTCCTTGCTTTAATACTTGCATCGCCGTTCAAGGCAAAGGCAAGGCAAATGCTGGCCGGTCGCTGGCGCTGGAGAAAGAAATTGGCTGCGGCACTTCCCGCTAAAAACGGTAAACGAATTTGGTTTCACTGCGCTTCACTTGGAGAGTTTGAAATGGTAAAACCCATTCTCGATAAGCTAAAAAAACAACAGCCCAAGGTACAGGTTGTCATTTCCTTCTTTTCACCCAGCGGTTACCTCCAAAAAAGGAATTATCCCTGCGAGGGCGTTTTTTACCTGCCGTTGGATTTTAAACGCAACGCCCGCGACTGGTATCGCCTAGTTCAACCCGATGTGGCTGTTTTTGTGAAATATGAATTCTGGCTCAGGTTCATGCAATACGGGCATAAAGCCGGTGTCAAAATGCTTGCAACAGGCTGTCTGTTCAGAGAAGGACAGTTTATTTTCGAACCTTGGGCCGACAACTGGAAAAAAGCGCTGTTGCAATTTGACCGCATTTTTGTGCAAAACACCGACAGTCTGGAACGCGCCCACAGCGAAGGCCTGAGAAACTCAGTGCTCAGCGGCGACACCCGCTTCGACAGAGTGATTGAAGTGCGGGATACTGCCCGTGAAATTGACTGGGCCGCCCGGTTCAAAGGTGAAAATACACTGTGTATAGGCGGCAGCACCTGGCACCCGGAAGAAAAAATGCTGAGAAACATGCTGAACCGCATCGGCATTCCCATTAAAACGCGGTTTATACTGGTTCCCCACGACATTTCCGATTCGCATACTGACAGCATTTGCAGGCAGTTTGCAGACCTTGAGTGTACCCGCCTTTCACAAATAAAATCAGCTGAAATACCCGAGCACTGCAAAATGATTGTGGTGGATGAAATCGGGCTATTGTCTGCATTGTACCGTTACGCCGATGTGGCCATCATCGGCGGCGCCTGGGGCAAAGGACTGCACAACATGCTGGAAGCGGCCGTGTGGGGCATGCCCATTCTCTTCGGTCCCAAGCATCACAAATTCCCCGAGGCAGCACTCAGCATTGAGGCCGGTTTTGGCT
Organism: Flavobacteriales bacterium; assembly: GCA_947459165.1. Lineage (GTDB taxonomy): Bacteria > Bacteroidota > Bacteroidia > NS11-12g > UBA955 > RGEC01. The sequence continues at coordinate 6,449 of CANHCW010000086.1, read as the reverse complement.
TTGAATGCAGCAACGAAGACGAATTTGAAAAGCACCTCAAAACCGGACTCGGCAACCCTGAAAAGCGGCTCGAAGCCGCTATGGCCGCCAAAAGATTTGTGGAACAACATGCAGGTGCGAGTGAGGCCGTGGTTTCGCATATTTGTAGCATCATTGAAAACTGATTAAAACATAAATGAAATATCCAATCATACTTGCATTAACGGCCCTGTTTGCCTGGGGATGCGGCTCAGAAACAGAAAAGGAAGAAACTACTGAATCGGGCAATAGCACAACGGTTGTGGACTCAGCTGCCATTAAAATGGCTGCCACCTTCAAAACCCTCTCTCCCGGTTTTTTCAGCGTGGGCCTGCCCGATACATTTGTGATTAAAAAACTTCAAAGCCAACCCGATGAATGTGATTATTCCATTTCACTCAAAAACGGCATGGAGTGCCTTCAAATTCACTGTAAACCCAAGTCAGCATTTCCCAGTCTTGACGCAAAGACAATGCTGGAAGAATTCAGACAAGGCGGACTCATTCAAATTACCAACAGCAGCCAAGATATTTTCGGATTTGAAATCACAGGTAAAGCCAAAGAAGACGGTAATCCTATATTTCTAAAGCGAATGATCGGGGCTAAATATGTAAGCGACCTAACGGCATATTACCCGGCACAATATGCCAAAAGCATTGAACCGTTGCTGCCTGCCATTGCAAGCACTTTTCTGAGCTTGTAAAACTAGTCGGGTTGCAGGCCTGTAGTTTCTTCCTGCCTTAACTGCACACTGGTTTTGCGGCTTCCATTGTGGCTCCAGCCCGGAGGTCCAAAAATGTACATCAGCTTGTTTTTTAACCCCGGCGCTGTTTTTACATCCTGTATCATTTGCCCCCACTCTTTGAACAACACCACCGCCGGATTGTGCGTATTTAAATTGCTGGTAAGCCCATAGCGAATTTTGCTGTAATGGTCATCTTCCGGCTCAAAAGTGCCGAACAGCTTGTCCCATACTATGAAAATCATCCCCATGTTTTTATCTAAATACCGTGGATTGCTGGCGTGGTGAACCGCGTGGTGGCTGGGACTTACAAAAATCCAATCCCAACCCGGAATGCGCCGTAGCAGTTCCGTATGCACCAGCGAACCATACAATTGCTGTATAGAGAAGGCCAGCACCACATCGGCGGCTTCAAAGCCCAGAAAAGCCAGTGGAAGAAAGAAAAATCCGCGGTACAGGGGCTCAAACACCGAACTGCGAAAACCCACGGTAATGTTGTATTTCTCGCTGCTGTGGTGCACGGTATGCACCGCCCAGAAAAAGCGCACCATGTGGCTCATCCAGTGCACAAACCAGTAAGCCAGGTCGGTGAGGATGATCACGGCAATCCAGTACAGCCAGGCATGCTCAGTCCAGTTGATAAGGCGGAATTGAAAAGCCCAGGCCATGTACCCGATGAACACGCCGCGCATCAGCACATCCAGCGAGGTGTTGAGCAGGGTCATCAGGAAATTGTTCAGCGTATCGCGGGTATCGTAAAGTTTGCGGTGCAGCACATTGCTCAGGATGATTTCCGTGAGAATGGTAACGGCGTAGATGGGCACCGTTACAATGGTCATGATCTGTTCCCACCAGTAGGATTGCATAGGGTGCAAAAATAACCTATTGCGTGTACAAACTAATTTACCTAATCAAATGAACAGTTGTTTTCAGTATTAAAATTCCATGATCAGTGGATTGAGAATCTCTATATTTCAAAACAATTGCATAAACCCCATCTGCACAAGTTACATTGCCAAAATTTCCATCCCAGCCGCTGTTTCCCTCATACACTTTTTGACCCCAACGATTATAAACCATCATATTTTCTAAGATTTTACCTGCTATTTTCGGCTTATATGTCTCGTTTAATCCATTATTATTTGGCGTAAATGCATTTGGTAAAAAATAGCCGTAAACATTCTCATTGCATATTTTTATATTTAGTACAACAGTATCCCATTGAAAACATTTGTCAACCGTGGACAAAAGCACATTACCCGATTTATCTGGTGCAAATCTCAAAGTATCCGTGACAAACTTATTTGTTTGCCAAAACCAAATTGCGCCTTGCTTAAGTGATACCAAAGACAACATAGAATCCTTACAGATTTCCATTTTCTTTATAGCAGTCGCCTTATGCCTTGGGTATAAATCGATATAAATACTATCATTAAAAATACAACCGCTGTCATTAATCAATAATTTAGTTAAACCAGTTTTAAAAATGTTTACCTTTTTTAAACTGTCAAATCCATTAAAAAAAAACGCCTGCGTCGAAACATCGTTTAAATCTATTTTAAAGGTATCTCCGGAACAAATAAATTGGCTATCTGATTGAATATATTGCTTTTGGTTAACTGTATTAATTTGCAAGGTGTCGGAATAAAGGCAGGCTGTATCATTAAATGTCAGATATACCTTTTGGCGAAACTTGACCGCGACGCTTGGAGTTAACTGGCCTGTGCTCCAGATATAAGGATGAGTGGTATCAGCAAGGGTTAGAATTGCAGAATTTTTACCGCAAACCAATGGATTGCCTGATATGGAAATTTTTTTAGTCTCTCTCACATAAATGGTATCGGTAAATGACAACCAAGTATCATTGGCCTTATAATAAATTGTTACAGGGACTTTTCCATGAATTAATGGTTTAATTTTGAATACATTTGAATCGCTGAAGTATTTTTCAAGGCCTATTTGCAGATAACTACTGTCATTAAAGCCCGTTCTTATGAAAATATTTGCTGTTTTAAAACTGCAAAGTGGTTTGTTATAGTCTAAAGAGGTTTTTTGAGAACTATAAAATGGCAGTACATTACCATATCTATAACCTAACTTCATGCCTGGTGTTGGGAAATTATATTTATAAGCATCTAACTTAAAATTACATTTGTTCCCTTTTTGATTGGGAAATTGAATTACATGAATGGCATCACTGACATTAAAGTAAATTTTTTGATCAGGTCCTAAATACATTGCAGATGCACTGCCCAAAGAATTTGAGGACTGATATACAATAATGGAATCGATCTTTTTAGCACCATTGTAATTCTTAAAATCATATTGAATCAGCTTCCAAATACCATTACCTTCATGAATGACATAGAAAAATCTCCCGTCGGAAGAGAACAATCCCCTACTCGCTTTTAACGCATCAAAATGATACTTTTGTCCATTCCCGGGAAACATAACAATATTGCCTTTCCCATAGTTGATAAATGCCTGAACACGCCCATTTCGTGTAGAACTTATGATTGGCAGAGTTGCTTTGAGTTTGTTGATGCAAGTGTCGGTTTCACAGGCAAATGACATTGCAGGAGATATGCCTTTAGGGGTAAATGCATATTTATACACTGAGTCCTTCCCATGCATAGATACTACAAGAAAAACGGTATCTGCACTCTCTCCATAGGTGCATTTATAGGCGAAACATTTGCTACTAACTATAGGTTTATTCTTTACAATCAAAGCCGATTTTCCTGAAATATCAAACCTATCTATTATAGAATAAGTTAAACCTGAAAAAGAAGTCCCGCCCATTAATTCAGGAAGGTGCTCTTGAATCAAATAGTAATAACGAAACTGCCCCGGCTTCCTTATAAAAATAGCCGAATTTACACTATTATAATTTACATTTGACAACCATCCAGATGTCACAGAGTAGCCATTTTCATTAAAAACACTATCACCATCAGTATAAAACAACAATTTCCCTGTCGTATCTGAAATGCTTGCTAAAGTTCGAAAACCTGCAGGATCTTTGAAGGTATCAATATTGCGAATAGTATCTCTGGGTGTTATATATAGCGTGAGTGAAAACCTCCATAAATCTATATTTTTGTCGTACTGCCAATTCCAGCTAAAATACTGTTTGCTATCGTGCCAATTATTGTATTCGTAGCCTTGGGCTCCTAAAAATGCAGGTATGAAGCAAATACAACTGAAAACAATATAAATAAACTTTTCCCTCAAACCGTATTTTTTAATTTTATACCTACTTGGCATTCTCCAATAAAAATTCACTATGCTACACAAATATAATCTAAATTTCATTTATTTATAGATATCAACAATAGAAATTCAAAAAGTAATTGATAATAAATGTAACAACTGACCTATTATATCGGTAATTTAAATCATCTTGTCCGACACACCTCTTGTTTAGCACTATTTTTGTGTTTTTAATCGTTAGTCTAAACATGCTCAAGAAAATCCTCAAAATATTCGGCATCACCTTGGCCGCGATTTTTCTGGCCCTGCTGGTCGCGCCTTTTCTCTTCAAGGGAAAAATTGTCAATGCCATTAAAAAGGCCGCCAATAGCCAGCTGAATGCCACCCTGGACTTCGACAAGGACATCAGCCTGAGCCTGATCCGCAGTTTTCCCAAATTATCGGTGGGCATCAACAAACTCAGCATTGTGGGTAAAGACAGCTTCAACGGTGATACGCTGATTTACTTGCCGGAGCTGCGCCTGAGCATGGACCTGATGAGTGCCATCCGCGGTGAGGAAATCAACATTCGCACGATAAAACTCACCCGACCCAGAATCAACATTGAAACCCTGCCCAGCGGCCGCGCCAACTGGGATATCATGAAGCCCGACACCGCCAAACCCAAAGTGACCGACACCACCGGCGGGGCATTTAAAATGGCGCTGAAATCCCTGATTATCGAAAAAGGGCACATCACCTACAACGACCGCAGCATGGGCTTTACCACCGAATTGGTGGATGTGAACCACGAAAGCTCAGGCGATTTTTCGCAGGATAATTTCACCCTGAAAACGCATACCGAAACCCCTTCCTTTACTCTGGGTTACGGCGGCGTAAACTGGCTGTACCGCATTAAAACCAACATCGATGCAGATTTGGGAATGGACATGAAAGCCATGAAATTCAGCTTTAAAGAGGCCAAAGCCAAGTTAAATGAACTGGACCTTCAAAGTAACGGCTTTGTGGATCTGAACGAAAACGACATGGATATGGACATTTCGTTCAAGGCCCTGCAGAACAGCTTCCGCAACTTTCTGAGCCTGGTGCCTGGCATGTACAGCAGCAGTTTTAAAGATGTAAAAGCCGCAGGAACCCTGGCCCTGCAAGGTTCCATGAAAGGTAAAATGACCGACACCAAAATGCCTGCCACCACCGTGGCACTGCAAATTGGCAATGCATCGTTCCGGTACCCCGACCTGCCATATCCGGCTGACAACATCAATGTGGATTTGAAATTCAGCAATCCCGACGGAGAACCCGACCACAGTGTGATCGACATCAGCAAGTTTGACCTGCGACTGGCCGGTGAACCCTTCAGCTTAAAATTGATGCTCAAAACCCCGGTTTCCGATCCCTTTATCGATGCCAAAATGCTTGGCAAACTCGATTTGGGCAAAATTGCCGGTCTGGTTCCGCTTGAAAAAGGCAGTAAACTGGCCGGTTTGATTAATGCCGACCTGGCCTGCACAGGCAATTACAGCGCAGCTACAAGCAAAAATTACAGCCGCCTCGATGCAAAAGGAAAACTGGGAATAATGAACCTGTTGTGGCAACTGCCCACAGCCAAAGACGCCACTGAATTGAAAGAACTGAAACTGGATTTCACCCCGCAAAAGGTGAATATGCCTGCTTGTGTTGGGCGAATTGGAAAAAACGACTTCAATGCCAGCGGTTCACTAAGCAACCTTCTTGGTTACATGTTTGCCGATGAAAAACTGACAGGCAACCTCAAACTGAACAGCAATTACCTGAATGTAAACTCGTTTATATCAGAAGCCCCAACAGCAGAGGAACCCAAACCCACCGATACAGCGCAGCTCACCGTCATAGAATTGCCAAGCAATTTGGATTTAAGCCTGGATGCCGACATCAAAAAACTGGTTTACGACAACTATGTGCTTACCGATGTGGGCGGTCACCTGCACCTGGAAAACGGGGAATTGAACATGCAAAATGTAAAGGCCGGACTGCTAGGCGGCACTGTGGCGCTGAACGGAAAGTATGACAGCAAAAATGTAAAAAATCCATTTACCGCACTGGATTTGAAAATCAACCGCCTGAACCTGGCAGAAAACCTGGCCTACTTCCCCATGCTGAAAAAGTTTGCGCCCATGGCATCGCATGTAAAAGGGCTGGTAAATGCCAGTTTGGACATGAACAGCATTTTAGACAGGTACATGCAGCCCAATTACAACAGCATGAATGTAAATGCAGAATTCAGCTTTACCGACGCTGCCGTTGAAAGCCTGGATGGACTGAAACAGATTGGAAAACAGTTGAATGTAAACTGGCTTGAAAAATTGCAACTGAAAAATCAAACTGTGAAATTTCGCATACAAGACGGGATGCTGAAACTTCTGGACAGCCTGACTTTGCCTTTGGGCAATGGTGCCACCATGAAGCTGGGCGGCTATAGCAAGCTGGATCAATCGTT
>CANHCW010000085.1 GCA_947459165.1 Flavobacteriales bacterium | reverse complement strand
GAAAAACGGGCTGTTAAAGACAGTGCTGAAAGAAGCGGTGCGAAAGAGGTTTATCTCATTCACGAACCCATGGCGGCTGCCGTAGGTATAGGAATTGATGTTACCCAACCACAAGGCAACATGATAATCGATATCGGTGGAGGAACCACCGAAATTGCCATCATTGCGCTGGGCGGTATTGTTTGCGATGAAAGCATTCGCGTTGCGGGCGATGAGTTCAATTTGGATATTGTTGAGTACATGCGCAGGGAACACAACTTGCTCATTGGCGAGAGAACTGCCGAGAAAATAAAAATCCATATTGGCAGTGCCTTGCAGGAATTGGATAATCCTCCGGAAGATTACGCTGTATTTGGACGCGATTTGATGACCGGAATTCCAAAACAAATCATGGTGAGCTATTCGGAAATTGCCCGTTCACTCGATAAGAGCATCATGAAAATTGAAGAAGCCATTTTAAGAGCTCTTGAACAATCTCCGCCTGAATTGAGTGCTGACATATTATCCAATGGCATTTGGCTTACAGGTGGAGGCGCATTGTTAAGAGGTTTGGATAAAAGAGTAAGTGCCAAAACCAAACTCAAGGTTCAGGTGGCCGAAGATCCGCTGCGCGCTGTTGTAAGGGGAACCGGAATAGCCTTGAAGAATATCGGGAAATTTAAATTCCTCATGACCGCTTAATTTCTGAGACATGGTTTTTCTGCTGAGGCTTATTAAGAAAAACCTTTATCTTCTTACCTACCTGTTCCTTCTTGGATTGGCTATTTCTCAGGTATTTCGATTTAACATTTACCAAAGAAGCTATTATTTTAATACCTCAAATGGTTTCTTTAATTCTTTTTCAAGGGTTAAAACCTCCGTTACTTCCTATTTCAATCTTAGGCATGCAAACAATGAATTGGTTGAAGAGAACAAAAAACTTAGGGAAGAATTGGGCGCCACAAAATCTGCAAAAACTGATATTTCTGAACATATAAAAACAGATTCTGCCGGCAAAAATTTGTATACTTACATCACTGCCGGTGTAATTCAGTCTGGCACCAATATGCAGAATAACTTTATTACCATTGATAAAGGAAGTGCGGACGGTGTTACCAAAGACATGGCCGTTATCAGCCCAAGTGGTATTGCCGGAATTGTACTGGAAACAACTGAGAATTTTTCACTTGTTCTTTCTGCGCTAAACCCGCAGTTCAAAGCCACTCCCATGATACCGGCCATAGATTTCCGAGATGGATCAGTTAGTTGGAATGGAAAAAATCCAAATCTGATACAGCTGAACGGTGTGAGTCGTTTTGAAAAGGTGAAAACAGGCATGCAAGTGTTAACCAGCAATTATTCGGTTAAATTTCCGCCCGGTATTCCGGTAGGGAAAATTGCAGCCATCAGAAACACCGGAAAAAGCAGCTTTTATGAAATTGACCTTGTGCCGGCCACCGATTTCCGCAGGCTGAGTCATGTTTACATAGTTAAAAACAGGTTTATCAATCAAACCGATACGCTGCAAAGGAGAGCCAACCGTGGGAATTGAGATTATCAGATATCTTTTGTCGGCAATCATTTTGGTTTTGCTGCAATTTTTTCTCATTCAGGAAATCAATTTCGGTACCTGGATCAAACCCATGCCCTACATTCTCTTTCTGTTTACGCTTCCTTTTACGCTAAACAGGTTTGCTTTGCTGTTTATCGCATTTTTTACCGGGCTTTTTCTCGATTCACTTTCAAACATGGGTGGTTTAAACGCAGCTGCCTGCATTACTCTGGCCGCAGCCAAAACCTGGACCGATTCAAACATCCTGAATACAGATGCCATTATTCTGCAGGGCTACAAGTATTTGTCTCCGGCATACAAGAGCTTTCGTTACTATTCAACCTATGTGCTTGCACTTACCTTTATTCACCACTGGGTATATTTCACTTTGGATTACTCCACTTTCAGCGCATTTTTCACCGCCTTCATTGTTTCGCTTTTAAGCACTGCAGGCAGTTTTGCATTCATGTTGCTTTTCCGTATTTTGGCCAACATTAAGTAATGGAGCTGCATAGAAATCGCAAATTTGTTTACATGGGGCTTGTGATACTGTTAGCCTTGGTTTATTCAGTGCGCATATTCAGACTTCAGGTTTTCGACAACACATACGAACAAAAGGCCATCAACAATGCGCTGAACAAAATTCCCATTTACCCCGACCGAAGCATTGTTTACGATCGAAACGGAAAGCTGCTGGTTCACAATATTGCGGTATACGATTTAATTGTATTTCCGGCCAAAACTGACGGGGTTGATTCTGTTTCATTCTGTAAATTAATGGGAATGGAGCCGGCAGAATTCACCAAAAGAATGGCTATGGCCAGGGAAAGTTCCAAAAAACGGCAAAAAAACAATGTGTTCAACGGCTCGGCTATATTTATGAACAACCTGAGCAAAGAGCAATACAGCGCAATTCAGGAGAATTTATACAGATTTCCGGGTTTTACAGTTGAACCCAAAACAGACAGAATTTATGCAGTAAAGGGCGGCGCCCACATTTTGGGTTATTTGGGTGAAGTAAGTAAAAAAACTCTAGCCAAGGATGCATATTACAGGCCAGGTGACCTAATGGGAATTACCGGCATCGAAAACACCTATGAAAATTATATCAGAGGTGTGAGGGGTGTTAAAACCGTTTGGCAAGACCGAACCTATACCGAAAGAGGTGAAGTAACCGACAATGAGTTCAACTCGCCTGCGCAGGCAGGTCCTGATTTTTATACAGGAATTGATTTTGATCTGCAGGAGTTTGGAGAAAGTTTACTGGCCAACAAAAGAGGCAGTGTGGTTGCCATTGAACCTTCAACCGGTGAGATTCTGGCTTTAATCAATAAACCAGATTACGACCCAAATTTGCTGGTTGGTCCAACCCGAGACAAAACCATCAGACAGTTGTTGATTGACCCCAAAAAACCTTTGTACAACAGGGCGATAAAGGGCGTATATCCACCCGGTTCTACATTTAAAACAGTAATGGCACTCATTGCAGCTCAGGAAGGTGTGTTAAAACCCAATACCATGCATGGTTGCGCTGGTGGTTATCACCTGGGGAGCCTTACAGTGGGTTGTCACCCCCACGGCTCTCCTCTTGACCTGAAAAACTCAATTGGAATATCGTGCAACGCTTATTATTGTCAGGTTTTCAGGGATATAATTGACAATCCAAAATATAACAATGTAAAAGCAGGTTATGCCGCGCTGGAGAAACACCTGCGTACATTCGGCCTTGGTTCTCCCCTTGGTGTGGATTTGCCCGGTGAATCAGGCGGAAATGTTCCTACTGTGAAACAACTGGATCGCCGGCATGGTAAAAACTGGAAAAGCAGCATGATCATTTCCCTTTCAATTGGGCAGGGAGAAATATTGCTGACCCCCTTACAAATGGCCAACATGGCCGCAATCATCGCCAACAAGGGCTGGTACATCACTCCTCATCTGGCAAAAGGAATAGGTTCGCAAAAATTCATCCCAGAGAAATACCGAAAACCCCAATATGTATCTGTAAGCGAGTTGTATTTCAATTGGATTATTGAAGGCATGGAACTGGTTACCAAACCGGGGGGCACAGCTTTTGGCACGGGGGTGGACGATATTGTTGTTTGTTCCAAAACGGGAACAGCTCAAAATCCCCACGGCCAAGATCATTCGCTGTTCATTGCATTTGCCCCAAAAGAAAATCCAAAAATTGCCATTGCCGTAATTGTAGAAAACGGTGGTTACGGCGCAACCTGGGCAGCGCCTATAGCCAACCTGATGATTGAGAAGTATCTCAAAAAACAGGAAGCTTCAAGCAGACCCGAATTGCTTGAAAGAATGAAAAACTCAGCCGTTCAGTAATGAGCAACCGATACAGCAGCATAAACGACAACCCCCAACTCGATGTATTAAGTGTTTGGTTGTATGCCCTGCTCGTTCTTGTTGGGTTATTGAGTATTTATTCCGCCACCTCGGAAGTAAATCAAACTTTTCAGTTTAGTTTTTCAGGTCCTGCAGGCCGACAGCTCATCTGGATTGGCGGTGCGGTGATTATTATACTCACCATTGCCTTCGCCAATGTTGCTGTTATCGATTACTTCGCCTACGGTTTTTATGGTGTAGCCATACTTTTGAACATACTGGTTTTGTTTTTAGGCAAAGAAGTTTCAGGTGCGAAAAGCTGGTTCGGTATCGGTAGCTTCGGTATACAACCCAGTGAATTTGCTAAGGTGGCTACTGCGCTTGCCGTGGCAAAATACCTGGGAACTTACGGTGTAAAATTCAAGGGCGGCAAAAATGTACTGTATACATTGGGAATTGTGATATTGCCCATGCTCATAATCTTGCTTCAGAACGATACCGGAAGTGCCCTGGTTTTTCTATCCTTCTTTTTGGTATTGTACCGCGAAGGTCTTCCCGGGTGGATACTTCTGGCGGCATTGTGGATTGGAGGTATAGCCATTACCTGGATTGTGCTGTCGGCAAAGGAAATTAGCCTATTGTGGTTGCATGGTGTTATTTGGTCTTTGGGAGCAACGGTGATATGGTTTAGCCGTAAAAACCGACAAATCATCATTGTCACACTATTGATTGCCGGAATCAGCTCATTGTTTTCAGCCGGTGTAGGATTTGCCTGGAAAAAGGTTTTAAAAGATTATCAAAGAGACCGGATTGAACTGGTTTTGGGGTTGAAACAAGATGTTAAGGGCATGGGTTACAACCTTGAACAGAGCAAAATTGCCATTGGAGCAGGCAAGTTCGTAGGTAGAGGATATCTGAAAGGGACTCAAACCAAAATGGGCTTTGTACCCGAACAGCACACAGATTTTATTTTTTGTACCATTGCTGAAGAATGGGGTTTTATGGGTGTAACTGTGTTCTTTTTACTTTATACCGGACTGCTTTGGCGACTTATTATTTTGGCTGAAAGACAATCCACTGTTTTTGGCAGGGTTTTGGGCTACAGCGTGTTATGTATTTTGTTTTTTCACTTTTCCATTAACATTGGTATGACCATAGGAATGGTGCCGGTAATTGGTATTCCCCTCCCCTTTGTAAGTTTTGGCGGAAGCAGTTTGTGGGCGTTTACGCTGCTGCTTTTTACATTCCTGAAGGTTGATGAAAAAAGGCGTTGATTGGTCGCTGTATAGCCGTTTTAACACCCCTGATGGCAGCTACACCTTGTTACTGCCCTCAAAGGCGGAAAGTTACCATAGTGTTTACGGAGCTCGCACAGAGAGTTTATATGTATTTATTCAAAATGGGCTTCAAACCGTCAACAAACGCCAAGTCGTTGTTTGTGAAACAGGATTTGGAACCGGCCTAAATGCCCTACTCACTTTGGAATTCGCGCAATTAAACGGACTAATCCTCCATTACCACGCTTGTGAATTGTTCCCGATACCCGCAGAAATGTTGCCTCCACCGAAGTTTTTAAACAAAAATGTATTTTTATCAAACGCCTGGCTTAACATTCAAAATTGCAGCTGGAACCGTACCCATAACATTACTTCCTTTTTCACGCTTGCTAAAATGGAACAATCTATTGCCGAATTCTGCCCAATTAAAAAAGCCGATGTTTGGTTTCACGATGCTTTTTCGCCCAAAACTCAACCTGAAATGTGGAGTGCTGAATTGTTTTCCCATATTGGAAACCACTTGGCTGAGGGAGGTTGTTTAGTTACATACAGTGCAGCAGGGCAAGTAAAGAGAGCTCTGAGGGAGGCAGGTTTTACAATTGAAAGGTTACCTGGACCACCAAGAAAGAAACACATGCTTAGAGCATTTCGCAGAAATTAGAGCACAATTTTTAGCATGCGGGGCAGAGTTATGCTCATAAAAACACTTCTTTTAATTTAAGTTTGCAATATGGCTTTTAAACGACTTTCAGGAACCCTTGTCGCAGGTGCTCTGACGCTTAATTTTCTTAGCTTTTGTGGAAAGAAAGAGAATCAGGTAGCAAAGATTTTTGAACTCACCAAACCGTCGGAAACGGGGATCAACTTTGTGAATACTGTACCGGAAAATGACACCCTGAATCAAAGCACATATCATTACATCTTCAATGGAAATGGAGTGGCTGTAGGCGACTTGAACAATGACGGACTTCCGGAGGTGATTTTTACCGGCAATGAAAAACCGGCAGCTCTTTATTTAAACAAGGGCGATTTTAAGTTTGAAGATATTACCCAAAAGGCAGGATTAAAAACTCAGTATTGGATGAGTGGAATTACCCTGGCTGATGTGAATGGAGATGGTTATCAGGATATTTATATCTGCCGCAGTGGCCCCGATAAAATGCCGGAACGAAGAAGGAACCTTTTATTTATCAACAATAAAAATCTCACTTTTACCGAAAAAGCCGGTGAATGGGGCATTGATGATCCGGGAAATGCTACTTGTGCAACCTTTTTTGATATGGATAATGACGGAGATCTGGACATGTATCTCGGAAACCACGCAGAAAAGTTTTTTCAGGACATGGATCAGCAATTCGACCGAAAAAGGAAAATGGCCATGGACAATCAGCAGCATTTGTACCGTAACGATGGCAACAAGTATACCGACATTAGTGAAGAAGCCGGAGTATTGGCCAAGGGTTACTGTTTAAGTGCTTCTGCGGCTGATTTCAACAACGATGGATTTACCGATTTGTATATCTGTAATGATTATCAACTTCCAGATTACTATTACCTCAACAACGGTGACGGGACTTTCAAAGAATGTCTGAATCAATATTTCAAACACACCAGCATGAACAGCATGGGGGCGGACATGGTTGATTACAATCAGGATGGCTGGACCGATATTATGACTGTGGACATGTTATCTTATGAGCCAAGGCGATTCATGCTTCTGGCCGGCAACAAACCATACGAGCATTATATCACCCTTATAAAAAAAGGCTTTGGTTTTCAGGACATTCACAACACCCTGCAAACAAACAACAAAGGCAAAGGATTCTCAGATTTAGCCTATTTGAATGGAGTAGCAAGGTCTGACTGGAGCTGGAGTCCGCTGTTTGCTGATTTCGACAACGACGGCCTTTCAGATTTATTCATCACCAACGGTTACTACCGCGATGTAACGAACATGGACTTCATGTTGTTTCAAAACCGAAAGGAGCAGCAAATGAAGCAGATTGTATCTCAAAAAGAAATTCTGGAAAAGCTGCCTTTTGAAAAGCTTACCAACTTTGCCTACAAGAACAATGGCAATTACAATTTCAGCATGGTTTCGAACGACTGGGGACTGGAAGAACCAACCCTCAGCACCGGATCAACCTATGCCGATTTGGATAAAAACGGAACGCTGGATTTGATCATTTGCAATCAGGGAGAAGCCGCCCATGTTTACAAGAATGTGGCAAAGGGAAACAACTATCTGCGCCTGAAACTGAACGGAGCAAACAATAAATTTGGAATTGGCTGTAAGGTTTATGTAGAAACCGACAGTTCGAAATACCTGAATCAAATGCAGCAAAGTCGCGGTTACCAAAGTTGCACAGAGCCCATTATGCACATAGGGGCAGGCAATGCCGCAGCCATTAAAAAGTTGACTGTTATTTGGCCCGGTGGCAAGTTTCAGGTACTCGAAAATGTAAAAACAAATCAGTTGCTCGAAGTTTCAGAGAAAAATGCTTCCGGCTCCTGGAATTATTCCATTCAGGACGAATCGTTTTTTACCGATGAAACCAAATCCTCAGGCCTTGATTTTGTACACGAAGAAGGTTACAACCCAGACTTTAAAAGAGAAACCCTCCTTCCCCACAGTTTCAACCAGTTGGGCCCTGCCAGTGCAACCGGCGATGTAAATGGAGATGGCATTGCAGATTTAATCATTTCAAACGCTTTCAACAGCCGTGGTCCGGTTTTGTATCTGCAAGATGAAAATGGAAAACTTAGAAAATCAGGATCTCAGCCTTGGGCTGTTATGAAGGAAACAGATGTGCTGGGAACCCTGATTTTTGATGCAGATGCCGATGGAGATAACGACATTTACCTTTCGGCCGGCGGAGCTGAACACATGTGGCCTAACCCCAAATACAAGCATAGACTTTATTTCAACGATGGCAAGGGCAACTTTACCGAGAAAAAAGACGCATTGCCGGATATTAAGTGCAGTGGCTCCTGTGTTGCGGGAGGTGATGTGGACGGAGACGGCGATATTGATTTGTTTGTTGCAAGTCGAATCAAACCGGGTTTCTACCCTGAAATGGGTGAAGTGCGCAGTTACCTGTTAAAAAATGACGGTGGAATTTTCAATGATATTACACAGTTTGCCGCACCGGATCTTATGTACCCGGGAATGCTATGCGCAGCCGTATTTGCCGATTATAATGGAGACAATCTAACCGACCTTATTCTGGCCGGCGAATGGATGCCTGTTGTTTTCATGAAAAATACGGGCAGCAAACTCGTGAATCAAACCGGTGAAGCCGGAACTGCCGCCATGACAGGCTGGTTTAACAGCATTTTACCCGTTGATATTGATAATGACGGGGATCTCGACTTTGTTGCAGGTAACAAGGGTGACAACAGTTTCTTTCGCGCCAACCCTGAAGACAACTTAAGAATTTACTGGGCAGACCTTGACAACAACGGAAGGGCAAACGATTTGTGGTTAAGCTATACACGGGCGGGAAAAGAATATCCATATTATTCATTGGATGAAATGGCTGAATCCTACCCAACCTTTATGCGCAAGCGGTTTACCACTTACACGGAATACGCAGGCAAGTCTATTGACCAGATTTTTGATGTAGATAATTTGAAGAAAAACAGCCTAAAGGCGTCTGAATTTTCAAACTTACTACTTCGCAACAACGGAGGCGTTTTCAGCATTGAGCATTTGCCAATGTTTGCTCAGGCCGGGCCTATTTACGGATTGATTGCCTGCGATGTGGATGGCAATGGCTTTCAGGATATTATTGGGATTGGCAATAATTTCTCCACCCGGGTACAACACGGAAAAGACGACGCGTTCAACGGATTCATTCTGTTTAATAAGGAAGG
>CANHCW010000084.1 GCA_947459165.1 Flavobacteriales bacterium | reverse complement strand
GCACTGCCATCGGTACTGGCATTGTCGGCCACCACGATGTTTACCCCGGGATAATCTGAGTTTGCAATCACATCGGGCAGCAGTTTTTCAAGCAAACCGCGGGTGTTGTAATTCAGAATGACGATATCTACAGTTTGCGTCATTGCGGGTTATCTGAGTTTCTGCCGCCAAAGGGAATGAGTATGTAACGGGCATTGTCGCCAATAATCCAGAACACACACATGGCTTTCAACGGATCCCCGAAGGCGGCTCTGAACGATTCAACCCTGTCTGACTGAATCAGTCCGGTTTCAAGAAATTCCTCCAGCGTACCCACATTGATGGAATAGGGAATGTCGTATTCCTTGGCATCCAACAAAACCTCACCAAGCTGAATGGGGGTGTTGCAGGCAATAAAAATGGGGTGAACCGTATATTTTTCCTGTATCAGCTCGCGGCTAATTTCTAAAAACTGACCACTGTACTCCCTAAAAATGGCCTCGAGTGCCTTCAGCTCATTTTCATGGGGATCTGCCATCAGTCTTTAAGCAACAATTTGGCAGTTTGGGTTTCTTCTGCCGTTCGGATGCGAATATAATACTGTCCTCTTGCCAAACCACTGACATTAATGGGATTTTCCTGCCCCTTCTTCACCAGCAATCCGCTGCCGTTGTACATTTCCCAGTTGCTGAAAGTCTTTCCATTGTTTGTTTTAATGTAAACCAAACCCTTTGCCGGATTGGGATACACCACTGCATTCTGAATTTTATTAACCGCCTTGGTTGAACTTAATGGGAAGAGTGAAATGGCCCACATACCTCTGCCGTGGGTGTAGAGAAACAGGGTGCGGTCATCGCGCATTTTAATTTCGTGCACAGCTACATTTGGAACGCGCATTTCCTTTACCCAGGTTTTGCCGCTGTCGGTGCTGTAGTATAGTCCAAAATCGGTGCCGGCGAACAGGTTTTTATCGGGGAAAGCCGGATCCACTGCCACCATGTTCACAGGCAGCCCCGGGGGTAAATTTCCGGAAATGTCGGTCCAAATCGGATTGTTACCATCCAGTTTGCTCGCCTTCCAAACCTTGCTGTTTACACTCAGGCTGCTAAAGCCGCAGAAAATGGTGTATTTGTCCTGAGGGTGAATCACGATGCTGCTCAGGTAATCGTCGGTAATTTTAGCGGGCACGGTTGAATTGTAGGCAATTTCACTTCCCGCGGCAGCGGTGTATAAATTTTCGAATTTATACAGTTGAGCTGAGCCTCCTCCGTAATAAAAAATTGGATTGTTCTCTTTGCTCACTGCCAGCGCCTTAATGCTGCTTCTATTGCTGGTATTGAGTTTACGCCAGCTTGAACCCGCATCGTTGCTAAAATGAATACCGATATTGGTTCTGTAAATAAGGGCATTTTGGTCTTCAGGGCACATTAAGTAAGGATTGATGAAAGCAACACCTTCTGTGGTGAATACATCTGCTGCAATACCTGTGGTGAAAGCCGGAGCCACATTGGGATTGAAGTTGTCAATGCGACGGATTCCCTGATTTTGGGTTGAGAAATAGGCGATAGCGCCATCTTGCAGGCCAATGTGCGCATAAGCCCCATCAGCACCATAGAATTTTTTGGATTTTAAAACACCAGTAGCCACGCTGGTTCCGTTATCCTGTGCTCCCGAAATACTTACAAGACCTTCAGGCCCGTAAGCGCCTGCATAAAACTGGGTGGTATAATAGCCCACATTCAAATCGGCCTGAACTGAGCCTGTTGAATATTTGTAGCGGTACACACCGCCATCTGTACCAACCAGAAAATCGGTTGTGTTTTTATAAAACGGCACCATGCAATGATGGTCAGAATGCCCTGTGGTTTTGGTAGCCCAGCTTGTGCCGCCATTGTTGCTTTGCGCAATGTTTACGCCACCTGCAACCACCACATTCGAATCGTTGGCATTCACTCCAAGCAGCAGGCAATAGGTTTGGTAAGAGGAGCCAATAGAAGTGGGTGCTGATCTTTGTACCCAGGTTCTTCCGCCATTGCTGCTTTTATAAAAGCGAATAGGTGGATCGCTGAAACCGATTCCTTCGAAAATGGCGTAAACCACATTCGGAAATTTACGGCAGTTGCTCATTTGTATTCTGCCATAAGTGCCTGAATTGGGGAAAGTAGGGAAACTTACCAGTTTGAAAGTGCCGGGTTTTCCGCCGCTGTCGCTGGCATAAACCTGATTGCTTTGCATGCTGATTAAAATCCTTCTGTTTGGCAAAACCAATATGTCGTTTACAATGTTGTTACCGCCAGAAAATGACTGTTCCCAAGTGTTTCCGCCGTCCAGACTGCGGTGCAAACCCTTGCCGTGGGTTCCAACAAAAAGCGTGTTGGAGTCGTCTAAACTGTGCTGTATATCCCAAATGGCATCAAAACCAGCGCGGTTTTTGGATGAGGCCAATTGCGAAAACGATTTTCCACCATCGGTACTTTTAAAAACCCCTGAGCCATTTACATCGGCGCTGTTGGCTCTTGATTCGCCGGTGCCGTAATAAACAATGTCGGGGTTGAAGGGATTGTGCGTTATGCAACTGGCCATCAACGATTCCTGATGGTCATTGAGTGGAGTCCATGAACTGCCGGCGTTTTCACTTCTCCATATTCCGCCTGAAATGGCTGCGGCCAATAAAACATTGTCGTTGCGCGGGTCCACCCATATGCTTCTGGTTCTTCCGCCAATATTCGCAGGTCCCAAAGGCATAACCGAATCAATGATGTTCTCACCGGATCGGCGAAGCAACCCATTTTGTTTATCCCATTTCGCCCAGGTCTCATAGCGCCACCTGGGAATACTTCCATCCTTTAACTTCTTTTCCTCGTACCACTGGGCGAAATAATTCGGGTGATTGCCAATTTGCCCGATCGGTTTTTGTACAGATTGAATGATGCTGCCTGTGCCAAAAACGAACATAGCCAGAACAATCAAACCCATGGTCGGACGGAAGTAATTTCTTGTGAAATTCATAAAATACAAAATTAGCCCATTTGCATGGTGTTATATGGCAGAATTCGGTGATTGTTATGAAAAATATGAATTGTGTTTGAACAAAAAACAAGTTTATGATATGGCATTGACAAATGGTAATCTCAAAAATGTGTTGTAAGATTGAACCGAAATGAGAAAAACCGGCAAAATTCTGGGTTATACCCTGGCCATTCTGATTGTTCTGATATTGGCGCTGTATATCAGTCCTTATAAATACCTGCTTAGGGGAATTTCACTCACCTACCTACAAGGCAGAAATTCAGCTTATTTATACGATAAAAAAGATTTCCATTTGCGAAGGGTTGCCGTTAAAGAAGGTGTGCAGGCATACCCGTTGCCAAAGGCATCAACCTATAATAAAATGCAACTTTCGCCCCGGTTGAAGGAAATGCTGGAAAAAACAAGTTCGGCCTCTTTTATGGTTTTACGGAATGACAGCATCATCTGCGAGCAGTATTTCGGGGTGCACAGCGACACAACCTGCAGCAATGCCTTCAGCATGACCAAAAGCATTGTTACCATGCTGGTGCAAATTGCCATTCAGGAGGGGAAAATAAAAAGCTGGGATGAAAAGGTGAAAACTTTCCTTCCCTGGATATCAGGGCCTCACGCACAAGATTTAACCATCAGGCATTTGAGTACCATGACTGCCGGTATTGACTGGTTAGAAAGCTACAAAGATCCTTTTGGTGTAACTGCCAAGGCCTATTATGGCGATAACATTGAATCGTTGATGAAAACGGTGCAGGTTGTTAAAAAGCCCGGTGAAACCTACAAATACCAAAGCGGTTCAACGCAACTGTTATCCATGGTGTTGAAACAGGCCACCGGTGTTTCACCCTCTGTTTATGCCACTGAAAAATTGTGGTCTCGGCTCGGGCCTGAGCACGATGCCTTTTGGCACCTCGATGCCGAAAACGGAACCGAGTTGAGTTACTGCTGCTTCAACGCCGTCACCCGCGATTTTGCCCGTTTGGGTATTTTGCTTCGGCATAATGGCATGGGCATTGTCGATTCGTCGTTTATTCAAATGGCTACGCAACCATTTAAAGCAGAACATTACGGGCATTCATTCTGGCTGAGCAAAGCCGCCGGTGTTCCGTACTTTTTTATGCACGGCATGAAAGGTCAATTCGTGGCAGTGATTCCTTCACACAATTTGGTTGTGGTGAGAACAGGAGATGGCGAAGCCAAAGCACAAGGGCCTGTGCCCGATTGCATCACCACCTATGTGGAAGAGGCCATTAAAATGAGCAAGCCTTAAAAAGGCAACTGATTACAAACTTCTTCTGATGATGTTCAGTGCGCCACCCGCTTTGAACCACTCAATCTGTTGTTCATTGTAGGTGTGATTAGCCGAAATTACATCTTTGCTGCCGTCCTTGTGATTCAGCACCAATTCAAGTGCAACGCCTGGTGAAAACGATGTCAAACCATTGATATCAATGCTGTCATTTTCCTGAATTTTATCGTAATCCTCTTTGTTTACAAAGGTCAGAGCCAGCATGCCCTGTTTTTTCAGGTTGGTTTCGTGTATGCGGGCAAATGATTTTACCAGCACAGCCCGCACGCCCAAATGACGGGGTTCCATGGCAGCGTGCTCTCTTGATGAACCTTCGCCATAGTTCTCTTCGCCCACCACCATGCTGAACTCGCCGGCAGCTTTGTACATTCTTTGCACTTTAGGTACTTCGTCGTATTCGCCGGTCATTTGGTTCAATACTGAGTTGGCTTTGTCGTTAAAAGCGTTGATTGCACCAATCAGCATGTTGTTTGAAATATTATCCAAATGCCCGCGGAATTTCAGCCAGGGACCGGCCATGGAAATGTGGTCAGTGGTGCACTTGCCTTTGGCTTTAATCAGCAGCTTCAGTCCTTTCAAATCTGTTCCTTCCCATGCTGCAAAAGGTTCCAGCAGCTGCAGGCGGCTTGATGTGGGAGAAACATTTACCGATACACCACTTCCGTCTTCAGCGGGAGCCTGGTATCCTGCATCTTCAACCGCAAAACCCTGTGGGGGCAATTCCATGCCTGTTGGAGGATCTAATTTTACGGCTTCGCCACTTTCATTGGTCAGGGTATCCGTTAAGGGATTAAAATCAAGACGACCTGCAATGGCTATGGCAGTGGTAATTTCAGGACTGGCCACAAAAGCGTGGGTATTGGGATTGCCGTCCTGTCTGGCGGCAAAGTTTCTGTTAAAGGAATGAATGATGGAATTCTTTTCTTTTTTCTCGGCCCCCATCCTTGTCCACATGCCTATGCAGGGGCCACAGGCATTGGCAAAAACAGTAGCGCCAATTTTATCAAAAGTGTCAATAAATCCGTCTCTTTCAATGGTGTAACGAACCTGCTCACTACCGGGCGTAATGGTAAATTCTGCCTTGGTTTTCAGGTTTTTATCAGCAACCTGCTTAGCCAAACTGGCAGCGCGGGAAATATCCTCGTAACTGCTGTTGGTACAGCTGCCGATCAATCCCACTTCAATGTTTAAAGGCCAGCCGTTGGCGGCAGCTACTTCTTTCATCTTGCTCACAGGGGTAGCCAAATCGGGGGTGAATGGACCGTTGATGTGGGGTTCCAGTTCAGAAAGGTTAATTTCAATCACCTGATCGAAGTAGGCTTCTGGGTTGGAGTAACACTCAGCGTCGGCGGTCAAATGTTCTTTAATGTTGTTGGCTAAATCGGCAACGGCGGCGCGGCCTGTGGCTCTCAGGTATCGTTCCATGCTTTCGTCATACCCGAAAGTGGATGTGGTGGCTCCAATTTCAGCACCCATGTTACAAATGGTGCCTTTTCCGGTGCAGCTCATGGCAGTGGCGCCTTCGCCAAAATATTCAACAATGCAGCCGGTTCCGCCTTTTACGGTTAAAATGCCGGCCACTTTTAGAATCACATCTTTTGGTGCGGCCCAGCCGTTGAGTTTGCCTGTCAGTTTCACACCAATCAATTTGGGAAATTTCAGTTCCCAGGGCAGACCGGCCATCACATCGCAGGCATCGGCACCGCCAACACCTATGGCCACCATGCCCAAACCACCAGCATTTACAGTGTGGCTGTCGGTGCCAATCATCATTCCGCCGGGGAAAGCGTAATTTTCCAGCACAACCTGGTGAATAATACCGGCTCCTGGTTTCCAAAATCCAATGCCGTATTTGTTGGATACTGAACTCAGAAAATCGAAAACCTCTTTGCTCTCGTGGTTGGCAAAATCCAAATCGGTTTCAGCGTTTACCTTGGCATTGATCAGGTGATCGCAATGCACGGTTGAGGGAACTGCCACTTTGGGGCGCCCCGCCTGCATGAACTGCAACAGCGCCATTTGGGCGGTTGCATCCTGCATGGCGACTCTGTCGGGAGCAAAATCAACATAGCTTTTTCCTCTTTCAAAAGTTTCGTTCACATCGCCGGCCCACAGGTGGCTGTATAGGATTTTTTCAGTCAGGGTGAGGGGACGACCCAGCATTTTGCGGGCGGATTCAACCCTGGCGGGCATTCTCTGGTAAACTTTAGTGATGAGGTCTAAATCGAAAAGCATGTTATTTTGATTGTATTCTGAATTTAACCGCGAATTTCGGTTTTTTTAACCGATTTTACCAATTTGTTGCAAGGATTGCTTCAATGGATTTCTGTAAGGCTGTGTATTCCGCTTACTCATTTGAATTGACTACTTTTGCCGGGTGTCTTCCGAACCCAGAGTCATTTTAGGGATTGATCCCGGTACCAACCTGCTGGGTTATGGCATTGTAGCCATTGAAGGGAAAAAAATGGAAACTGTGGCTGTGGGTGTGGTGCGCCTCTCCAAACTCACCGATCACGGCGAAAAGCTTCACCATATTTTTGAACGGATTTCTTCCTTAATTCAAAGTTACAGCGTCACCGAAACAGCCATCGAAGCCCCGTTTTATGGCAAAAATGTACAAAGTATGCTTAAACTGGGCAGGGCACAAGGGGTTGCCATTGCAGCTTCGATAAGTAAGGGCATTAAAGTGTATGAGTACGAGCCCAGAAAGATTAAACAGAGCATTACCGGAAACGGAAATGCCAGCAAGGAACAGGTTTCAGCCATGTTGCAGTCGTTGCTTAAGTTTGAAGAAGCGCCTGAAACCACAGACGCGACCGATGCAGTCGCCGCTGCTGTGTGTCATTATTTTCAATCAAACCCCAAGCAGTTTGGACAGAAAAAAAGTGGTGCAAGTGGCTGGAAGCAGTTTTTGGCTGAAAACCCCGATAAGTTGCGCAAACCCTGAAATTTATCACCGGGCTGTAATTTCACCGTCAGCTCTGGGTAAGGTAGCAAAGCCATGACATTTTTGCCTGGCCGTTGTCTCAAATTCGAATGACGCAATTAGCTGAAAAGAGGCAGGTTTCGGCTTGCCTTGAGG
Organism: Flavobacteriales bacterium; assembly: GCA_947459165.1. Taxonomy (GTDB): domain Bacteria; phylum Bacteroidota; class Bacteroidia; order NS11-12g; family UBA955; genus RGEC01. The sequence goes on along the minus strand of CANHCW010000084.1, from coordinate 1,706 downwards.
TGATAGGTTGGCAAAAAAATAGGGAGCTTTTCGGCTCCCTATTTTATGGAAAGACAAAAAATCAGTAACCCTGAAGTTTGGCCTTGATGTATTCCCTGTTCATCGTAGCAATGACACTCAGGGGAATTTCTTTGGGGCATTCGGCAGCACAAGCACCGGTATTGGTGCAGGCTCCGAAGCCTTCGGCATCCATTTGGTTTACCATGGCCACCACGCGATGATGCCTTTCAGCCTGACCCTGCGGCAGCATGGAAAGTTGGGTAACCTTGGCACCCACGAAAAGCATGGCGCTGGCATTTTTACAGGCGCTTACGCAGGCTCCGCAGCCTATGCAAGTGGCTGCTTCAAAAGCTTCGTCGGCAGTTTCCTTTGGAATGAGTATGCTGTTGGCGTCAACAGCGTTGCCTGTGTTTACCGAAACAAAACCTCCGGAAGCAATAATGCGGTCGAAAGCGGATCGGTTTACACTCAAATCTTTAATAACAGGGAAGCTGTTTGCTCTCCAGGGTTCTACCACAATGGTATCGCCGTCGCTAAAACTGCGCATGTGCAACTGACAGGTGGTGATGCCGCCTTTGGGGCCGTGGGGCCTTCCGTTAATAACCATGCTGCACATACCGCAGATACCTTCGCGACAATCGTGATCGAAAGCCACGGGTTCTTTGCCATCGGTAATGAGATTTTCATTCAGCACATCGAACATCTCCAGAAAAGACATATCCGGATTGGTTTCAACCGTGTATTCTTCAAAATGTCCTGAGTCGCTGGTGTTTTTTTGTCTCCAGACTCTGAGATTGACTTTCATATTGTTTGACATTTTCTGCTCTCCTTATTTATAGCTTCTCTGGGCAATTTTTATGTTTTCGTAAATGAGGTCTTCTTTGTGAAGTTCCCAGTTGTTTCCTTCTTTGTATTCCCAGGCTGAAACATATTTGAATTCCTCATCATTGCGCTTTGCTTCACCTTCTTCGGTCTGGTATTCTTCCCTGAAGTGACCACCGCAGCTTTCGTTGCGCTGCAAGGCATCGATGCACATCAGTTCACCCAATTCCAGAAAATCGGCCACTCGACCTGCTTTGTCCAGCTCGGGGTTGAATTCGTTCATTCCTCCGGGAACGCGCACATCTTTCCAAAACTCTTCCCGTAGCGCCCTGATTTCAGCAATGGCCTGTTTTAAACCTTCTTCGCTGCGGGCCATACCGCACTTGTCCCACATGATCTGACCCAATCTGCGGTGAAAGCTTTCAACTGTTTGGCGACCCTGTATGCCCAGCACGCTTTCCAGTTGGGCTTTTACCTTTTTCTCTGCCTCAATGAAGGCTTCGTGATCGGTGGATATGCTTTTGGTTCTGATTTCGTTGCTGAGGTAACTGCCAATGGTGTAGGGAATAACAAAGTATCCGTCGGCCAAACCCTGCATCAATGCTGAGGCTCCCAGGCGGTTGGCCCCGTGATCGCTGAAGTTGGCTTCGCCCAAGGCGTACAAACCGGGAACGGTGGTCATCAATTCATAATCAACCCAAAGGCCGCCCATGGTGTAGTGAACTGCAGGATAAATGCGCATGGGCACTTCGTACGGATCCTCGTCGGTAATCTGCTTGTACATGTCAAACAAATTGCCATACTGTTCCTTTATAACCTCTTTGCCCAAGCGAATAAGGGTTTCATCGTCCGGATTTTCAATATTCAATCGACTGGCTTCTGCT
>CANHCW010000083.1 GCA_947459165.1 Flavobacteriales bacterium | reverse complement strand
GGCATTCACACCTACGGCGATACGGTTCACCGCTTTGTAGAACGCAGTCATTACAATGGTCCGTTTTTACCCGGCTACAAAGCAGTTACCAACGCCATGGAAACAGAATCGGTTGGTCTCAGGCACATCGATCACTGCGTTGGCAATGTGGAACTGGGCGCCATGAACCAATGGGTGAAGTTTTACGAAGATGTAATGGGGTTTAAGTTGCTGCTTACATTCGACGACAAAGATATTAGTACGGAATACAGTGCGTTGATGAGCAAGGTGGTAAGCAACGGCAACGGATGGGTAAAATTTCCCATCAATGAGCCAGCTGAAGGCCGCAAAAAATCGCAGATTGAAGAATACCTGGATTTCTATCACGGTGCAGGTTGTCAGCACATTGCCATAGAAACTTTCGATATCATTGCCACGGTGGGTGAACTCAGAAAAAGGGGCATTGATTTTCTGCATGTTCCCGAAACCTACTACGACGATGTTCTGGACAGGGTTGGCCATATCGATGAGCCGCTGGAAGAACTGAAAAAACTGAATATTCTTATAGACCGTGACGAAGATGGTTATTTGCTGCAGATTTTCACCAAACCGGTGGAGGACAGGCCAACATTGTTTTTTGAAATCATTCAGCGCAAAGGAGCCAAAAGCTTTGGAAAAGGTAACTTCAAGGCTTTGTTTGAGAGCATCGAACGGGAGCAGGAACTGAGGGGCAATTTATAAAATTATAAGCCAAGCTAACCTTGAAAATTTAAAACGCCATTTTAAATTTTCAAGGTTAGCTACTTCAAAATATTCTTCATTTCAACCTGTGTGAAAGCCAATAAAGGCATTGATTTCACGCCATTTTCAAGAGGGTATTTTTCGAAACCTGCTGTCAGCAAAATTTTCTCGTTGGGTTGTAAATCTTCACAGGCTTCAAAAAAGCCCCTCGAAAGGGTAGGAGCCAGCGAAAATTTAATTTCAATGCAAGCCAGTACCTTTAAATTTCTCACCAGCACCAGGTCGCATTCCGCGCCGGCCTGTGTTCGGTAGTAAAAAGCTTGTACATCGGCGGGCAGTTGTTTGCAAATTTCTTCAACCACATATCCTTCCCAGCTGCCGCCTGCAATGAGGTTGCCGTGCAATTGTGTCAGATCTGTAACTCCTGCAATGTGGTGCAACATACCGCTGTCGCGCAGGTAAATTTTAGGCGATTTAACCAGTCTTTTTTTCGCATTAACAAACCAGGCGGGCAGTTTTCTTACCAGAAAGGAAGCTTCCAAAAAATCGAGGTAGCGGCTTGCCGTAGGCGAGCTGATGCCCAGCGAACGGGCAAAATTCTGCGCATTCCATATTCCGCTGTTCGAATGGGCCAGCATAGACAGAAAGTTGCGCATTACCGTGGTTGAAATGTTCATGCCAAACATGTCCGACAAATCCCTTTCTACATAACTGCGCACAAAACCATCCATCCAGTCGTCGGCAATACTGTTGTTTCTGGCAAGCAATGCCTTGGGATAACCTCCCCGTAGCCAGTGTTTGGAAACGGGGATGCTTGCGGGCAATTCAGCAAGGCCTAAAGGTGTGAGCTCTCGGTAAACAATACGGCCGGCAAGACTTTCACTCACGCCCCTCACAAGTTGCGGCGATGCCGATCCCAGCAAAATAAACCGACCATTTTTGCGGTGTTCGTCAATAGCGGGTCTTAGTGCACTAAACAAATCAGGCATTCTCTGCACTTCATCCAGAATAACGCAATCGTTCTTGTACATCTCGAAGAACATTTCGGGTTCCCCCAGTTTGCGCACATCACTTTGTTTTTCCAGGTCAAGGTAAATGACCTTCTTTTTTAACTGCTTCTGCAATTGGCGGGCCAGCGTGGTTTTGCCCACCTGCCTCGGACCCAATATGGCTACAGCCGGATTGTTCCGGAGGTCGGTAACCAGAGTGCGAAGCATTTTTCTCTTCAACATTACTCAACAAAGATAAAAATAACATTGAAAATTTAAAATACAATTTTAAATATACTAGGTTGTAATATTTGTAATAAATTGAATTACAATAATATAAAAAAATACCTATCTGAAAAAATTAAATCCAATTTAACCATATTTTCTGGTTTATGGTTTCAACCCCGTTTTCCCGGCAAACTGAAATGGTGTGGCCGGTTCCTCCCTGAAGAGGATTCTCCAAATCATCGTAAAAAATACCAAACCAAGCCCTGGGTATTTCGCTTGTCCCCAGTACTTTTACCGTATCGCGAATGAGGTAAGCTGCCTTGGCAGACAATGAATTTTTATCGCCTGCCACATAGGCATCCACCAGTTTCGCATTCTTTTTCTGTATTTTGGAATGGTAAATCACTTCGGGTTCCGACATCACATTCATCTCATCCAGTGAATAAGTAGTGTAGGCTTTGTTGGATTTTTTGCGGTGGCTTTTATAGGGCGTAATCACCTGCAGCCGCTTCGGGGCAACCTCCAAAACGCCTTGAGAAAACAACTCGTCTGCCCCCGGAGCATTCCCGCTGCGAAAAATGGTGAATACGGTTCTTTCCGCCAGCAATCGTCCCAATACAATTAATTTTTCACGGTCTTGCTCAGCCACCTCGCGTTTCCCCTCCAGCAAAACCACTGAACCTTCGAGGTCAAAACGGGCCAAAAATTCTTCTAATAGCATGGTTCATCCAGGGCAGTTCAAACAAATTCAACCTTTACGGCCTGAATAATGTCGGGGTGAAGACTGCGTGCAACAGGACAGGTTTTCACAATTCTTAACAAACCTTCGCGGGCTCGTTCATCAGCGCTTTCGGCCAGCGAAATTTTTAAATGCACTTCAATCTTTGCAATTCGACGGGGGTCGCTGGCCATGTGTTTCACGGTCAGGGCTTCCGTTCCCTCTATGTGGTAGCCGTGGTTCTGTGCGTAAATGCCCATGGTGGTAACAATGCAGTTGGTCAAACTCAGGGCGCATAAATCGGTGGGAGAAAAAGCTTCCCCACGGCCCTGATTGTCGGTGGGCGCATCGGTTAAAATAACGGTTCCGCTTTGCAAATGCGTATTTTCAGTTCGCAGTTCTCCAAGGTAAAGTGTTTTAAATCCTGACATTTTACAAATTAACTTAAATTGGCATATTTATTTTCAACTGATATTGCGCATTTTCACTTATTTAGGGTAACTTTGCACCGCAAATAACCAATAATTATTTGCATGTCGTTTTCAGACAAAATTTCCCTTGAAGGTTTAACATTTGATGATGTTCTGGTAGTTCCTCGCTACTCCGAGGTTTTGCCACGCGAGGCCGATACCTCAACCCAGTTCACACGCAACCTGCGCCTCAATATTCCCCTGGTGAGTGCCGCCATGGATACCGTTACCGAAAGCCGACTGGCCATTGCTATGGCAAGGGAAGGTGGTATTGGCATTATCCACAAAAACATGAGCATTGCCCGGCAGGCCGAGGAGGTGAAAAAGGTAAAGCGCAGCGAAAGCGGAATGATTTTGGATCCGGTGGTGCTGCACGCTGATGCTTCACTGGGCGACGCCATGAGTTTGATGCGTGAACACAAAATCGGAGGAATCCCGGTTATCGATCACGATGGCCGTTTGGTAGGCATCATCACCAACCGCGATTTGCGCTTTCAAACCGATTTTGGCCGCCGTGTCAGCGAGGTTATGACCTCTAACGATCTGGTGGTAGCGCCTTTGGGAACCGATTTAAAAGGAGCCCAGGCCATCTTGGAATCATCCAAAGTGGAAAAATTGCCCATTGTGGATGACAGTTTCAAACTCAAGGGCCTCATTACCTATAAAGACATTCAAAAAGTAAAAAATTACCCCCGAGCTGTAAAAGATGCGCACGGACGATTGCTTGCCGGAGCAGCGGTGGGCGTTACTGCCGAAACCCTCGATCGCGTTTCGGCGCTGGTTGCGGTGGGAGTAGATGTGATTGCGGTTGATACCGCCCACGGCCACAGCAAAGGGGTGATTGATGAGGTGAGAAGACTCAAATCAGCGTTTCCGGGCTTGCAGATTATTGCTGGCAATGTGGCTACAGCCGATGCCGCCAAGGCGCTGGCTGATGCGGGAGCCGATGCCGTTAAAGTGGGCGTTGGTCCCGGGTCCATTTGTACAACCCGCATCATTGCCGGTATTGGAATGCCTCAACTGAGTGCAGTGATGGCGGCAGCTGCTGCACTAAAAGGTTCAGGAGTTCCCGTAATAGCCGACGGTGGCATTCGCTACAGCGGCGATATGGTTAAGGCCATTGTTGCCGGTGCCGGAACCATCATGGCAGGCGGCTTGTTTGCCGGAACGGAAGAAAGTCCCGGTGAAACCAGTTTCTTCGAAGGCAGAAAAGTGAAAAGTTACCGCGGTATGGGCAGCATTGAGGCCATGAAAGAAGGCAGCAAAGACCGATATTTTCAGGATGCAGAAGACGAAGTGGCAAAGTTGGTTCCCGAAGGAATTGTAGGTTCTGTGGCTTACAAAGGGCACCTCAGCGAAGTTATTTATCAGCTTGTGGGCGGTTTGAGGGCCGGCATGGGATATTGCGGCGCAGGCAGCATAGAACAGTTGCAGGAGGCCACCTTTGTGCGCATCACCAATGCAGGCATGCGCGAAAGCCATCCTCACGATATTTCCATCACCCGCGAGGCTCCCAATTACAGCCGTTAAATTTGGTTTGATTGGTCTCGCAGAGGTGTTTTATAACAACACCTTTTTAACAATAGGGTAAAGTTTTGTTCTTTCTCCCGAATCTTGCAGTATGATTAATTTTGCAACAATGAATGTCAGGTCCATATTTCAGCTTTTCGCGGTAATATGGATTATATTAAGTTCCAATGCCTGCAGCGGCACCAGAATTAAACAGCACGACACCGGAAAAACCCTGAAGCTGGGATTCTGGAACCTTGAAAACCTCTACGATACCAAAAACGATCCATGGAACGACGATGATTTCACTCCCGAAGGAGCCAACTTTTGGGATGCCACCCGATACAGCAATAAGCTGAGCAACCTGAGCAAGGTGATTGATTCTTTGAATGTGGATGTTCTGGGTGTATGTGAAGTTGAAAACCTGGGCGTTTTGAAAGACCTTTCCGAAAAACTCTCAGAAAAAGGCAAAAAGTACGAAATCGTTCACTACGATTCTCCCGACGAAAGGGGCATTGATGCGGGTCTATTTTACAATCCGAATAAACTTAAGGTCATTTCATCAGAACCCATTGCTGTAAAACCGGGAGAAAAAGACAAAACCCGCGACATTCTGTATGTACGGTTATTGCATACAGCCACCGGCGACACGCTTCACTACTTTGTAAATCACTGGCCATCGCGCAGGGGAGGAGAGAAAGAAAGCGCTGGAAAAAGAGCCGTTGCCGCAGAAACACTCAATACTTATTTAACAGGTAAAGGCTTGCTGAAAAAATCGGTGGTTGTAGTTGGTGATTTTAATGACAATCCCTGGGACAGCAGCATACAAAAAGTGCTTGGGGCATGCAAACCCGCTAAAAAAGCCAGTTGCAACCTGTACAATCTGGGTGCGTTTTTTACCGCCTCGGGCAAAGGAACACTTAAGTTCGGCAATTCCTGGGACATCTTCGATCAGATCATGCTAAGCGGTCCCTTATGGAACGAAAAAGGAGGAAATCTGAAATTCAAACCATACAGCAATCAGATTTACTCACCGTCGTGGATGTTGCAAAAAGGTGGTAAATACGAGGGGCATCCACTAAGGACATTTGGTGGTAAAAATTATCTTAATGGTTACAGCGACCATTTGCCTGTAACCGCTGAGTTATACTATGATTAAAAAAAGCAGTGCATCAAATCCAAAAGTAAAAAACGCCACTCCGGTTAAAATAAGCACGGCGAAAAGAAAAGTTGCGCCGCACAAGGCAGGGCAGGTTCGGTTTTTAGACAGGGAATTAAGCTGGCTGGCATTCAACGCCAGGGTTTTGCAGGAAGCAGCCGATGCCAAGGTTCCATTGCTTGAAAGGGTGAAGTTTTTGGGTATTTTCAGCAACAATTTAGATGAGTTTTTTCGGGTAAGAGTAGCCAGTATACGCCGCTTGCTGAAGATTAAAAAGGCGGCTGGATTCAAAGAGGCTCGCAACATCAAAACAGAACTGGAGGCCATTCGGGAAACTGTGCTTCAGCAACAGGAAGAATTTCAAAGAATTTACAGCAAGGAGCTTATTCCGGCTATGGCTTCCAAAGGCATTTTTATCGTGAACGAGAATCAGTTGACAGAGCAGGAGGAAGAAAGTGTTCGTGAATATTTTACATCTGAAGTTTCGGGCAGGTTGAATCCGCTGATGCTGCAACACGGCAAGGATATTCCCATGTTAAAGGATGGAGCCATTTACCTGGCGGTAAAAATGCAGAACCGAGCTTCATTCAACATACAATTTGCACTTGTACTCATTCCTGCAAGGCAGTTGGGTCGTTTTTATATACTGCCGAAAAGCAAGGAAAATTCAATCAGAATCATTCTTTTGGACGACATTATCAGACTTTGCTTGCCTCAGTTATTCTCAAGTCTTGATTTTGACACCTTTCAGGCCAATACCATCAAAATAACCCGCGATGCAGAGTTGGATCTGGACAATGAGGTGGCAGTTCCTCTGCTTGAAAAGGTGGAAAAGAGTTTGAAGCAGAGAAAAACCGGTGTGCCCACCCGATTTGTTTATGACGAGGAAATTCCGGCCGATTTGCTTGAGTTTTTGAAGCGAAAACTCAGAATAGACAAGGATGGTTCCATTCCAGGTGGCCGATATCATAATTTTCGGGATTTTATAGGTTTCCCGAAGGTGGGTGACGCAACCCTTCGCTACAACAAGCCGGAACCGGCAAGGATTGCTGAGATTGACAAGGCCAAAAGTATGCTCAATGTCATTTCCAAACACGATTTGCTGCTCAGTTATCCCTACCAAAGTTTTGATTATGTGATTCGACTTTTGAGGGAGGCAGCCATCGATCCTTCTGTATTTGCCATTAAAATTTCATTGTATCGGCTTGCCGAAAACAGCAGTATTGCCGAGGCCTTGATCAACGCTGTGCAAAACGGCAAACAAGTAACGGTGGTAATGGAACTGAGAGCTCGGTTTATGGAAGAACACAATATTTTCTGGGCCAACCGCCTCAAGGAAGAGGGGGCGAATGTCATTTACGGCATTCCCGACTTTAAGGTTCACAGCAAGCTTATCGTGGTATCTCGCAGATTGGGTTTTGAAACCGAACACATAGTTCACATTGGAACAGGTAATTTTAATGAGGAAACTGCAAGACTTTACTGCGATCATTCTTTGTTGACTGCGAAAAAACGAATAGCGGCAGAATGTTTGAAAGTATTTGACATGATTCAAAATTTCAAGCCTGAAAAGTATTCATTCAAAACACTTTGGGTGAGTCCGGTGAACACCCGAAATCAGTTTATAGCTAAGCTCAACATAGAAATGAAAAATGCGGCCAAAGGCAAACCGGCAAGGGCTATCATTAAAGTAAACTCCTTGGTAGACGATGTATGCATGGAATCGGTACTTAAGGCCGCTGATAAGGGCGTTCAAATTGATCTGATTATTCGTGGTATTTGCTGTTTGCCCTTAAACAGTTCGCATAAGAACATTAGGGCGGTGAGTATTATTGACAAGTATTTGGAACACGCACGCATTTTCTATTTTGAAAATGCCGGTGACCCTGAATTGTTTATTGGGAGTGCCGATTTAATGCAAAGAAATTTGCAGGCGAGGGTGGAAGTCACGGTTCCTGTAGCTGATAAAAACCTTAAGCGTCAACTGATACAAGTACTTGAAACCCAGTTGGCCGACAATGTCAAAGCGCGCATACTGGATGAAAAAATGCAGAACGAACTGAAAAAACCTGAGAAGGGCAAGCCCGCAATCAGATCGCAGATGTTGTTGCATTCTCAATTTGCAACTTCTCATTGATTGATTTGTAAGAACCGAACCAGAAAAGGTATGCCGGAATCAGCAGCAGCATGCCCATTCCGCTTACACGACATTCAAGCAAGGTATACTGCCATTGCCAGGGTAATATTTTGAAAAAAATCAGGCTGCCCATCATTAGCAGAGCCAAAACCATGAATACAAATGCCGTTAAATGGGGTTTAAAACCCCTTACGAAATAGGTATGCAGTATCAGGGAGAGAAGAGGAAGACAGAGCAATGCGGAGTAGGACCTTTGGTGAGGAAAAGCAACAGGAATGCATGCCATTAAAAAGGCAATGTTGGCAAAGCTGAGCAGGCGACCGTTAAAACGGTCGCTGTGAAATTTCATCACAACAAAAGCGCTGAGTGCTGCAATAAATAACCTAAAAGTCCATTGAATCCAAAAAATAGCTCGGGTACTGAGAATGGCTAAGGTGTGATCATCTTCACCCCGAATCTGTATGCCCGAAAAATACTTGGTAATCATGGATGCAAAATCGGTAAATCCACCTTCTCCCACGGTATTCACATGCTCTTTGTTCAAGGGGTTCAGCAGGCCAAGCCAATCTTGTATGAGCAGGGTATGGAAGCCTGTCTGCAGAATGGCGTACGGTAAAATCATATAAAGCAGAGCCATGCAAACAACTTTTAAAAACTGACTAAAATTTTTATAAAGTAGCAATTCCCACAGCAAAAAAACCGGCAGTATTTTAATATTGATGCCTAGCCCAAGCACTGCAGCAGCTCCCCATTTTTGACCATTCTCCCTGTGATGCCAGTATTCTAGGCAACACCAAACCATTAAAATGGTTAATTGCCCGTACAACAAATTTTCGAATACCGAAGAGTATGCACAAATCAATAGGGCCGCCCAGAACGCAGTGGCTTTGGAAGAGGCTTTTGTATCAGAAACAATATTCAGCAACCTAAAAATGCGTAACAGCAGTGCCAAACCGGTTAAATACCAGCAGGCTTTGAAAACAGCCAAAGGCAGCAAAGTAAATGGAACTACAAAGCCGGCAAACAATGGACTATAGTAAAACCACAAGCCGTACATGTGCGGCCCATCGTAGGGATTTCCGCCTTTGCGCAATTCGTCGGCTGCCAGGTAAAATATATCCATGTCGTTTTCTGCCGAAATGCAGCGCAGTGTAGGTATGAGCAACAGCAGAAAACCAAGGCCAAGATAAAAAAATCCTTTGGGAAAAGGGGAGAGG